>NZ_DAISHJ010000093.1:0-20119 GCF_036822615.1 Aggregatilinea sp.
GGTCTCGCTCTAGTGTCCTGCCTCATCCCTTAAAAACCTACCCCTAAAAACCCCCGGCCCCTCTCCAATCAAGTTGGAGAGGGGAGAAAAACGTGTATCAGCGGGTTTTTGTAGGGGCGGGTTGCAAACCCGCCCTGGTTTTGCCCGGATTTAAAAATTAAAGAGCAAGAAACCCGCCTTTTTGCTGTTTCTTGCGTTACCCCGCTGGCGCGCCCCACAGCTCGACGGTGCCATCGCCGAGGCCCGCCGCCAGCCACGTGCCGTCCGGGCTGAAATCCAGCGTGCGGAGGGGCGTTTCATACGCGGCCAGTTCCGCACCGGCCCCAACGATCCACAGCCGCAGCACGTCGTCCTCACCGGCATAGGCGAGCAGGTTGCCGTCCGCATTGAACGACACCATCACGAGCGGTTCGGGCATGGACAGGTTCCCGATCAGCGCCGGCAGCACCGGCACGGCATCGGCGGGCGTGGGGGTTGGCGTCGGCGTGGGCGGCGCGTCCTCCGGCACGGGCAGCAGCGTCAGGTCTTTCTGCCACACCGTGAGGCTGCCCTGTCCCGTGATCAGGTCGAAGTTGGCGCTGGCGAAGCGCGTGCCGTCCCGGCTGAACGCCAGATCGGCGGCGATGGTTTCGCCGTCGTCGGGCAGCGTCACGGTGGCGATCTCGCGCGGGGCGCGCCCGGCGACATCGTCCGTGTCCAGCAGGTATCCGGCGATCCACGCGTTCAGGCCAGCCGCCGTTTCGATGTTGTACCAGTCGCCCAGGTCGTTAGTGCCCAGGATGATCAGTTCTTCGCCGCCCAGGGCGATGCCCAGCACGCCGTAGCCCGTGCCCGGCCCCGCGCGCAGGTTCGCGCTGGAGACGTTCACGATGCCGCCGTTTTCGCTCGGCTCGCGCACCTGCCACAGCCCGACCTCGCGGAATCCGCCCAGGGCCACCAGCGGCTCGACCGGGCTGAACGCCAGACTGAACTTGGTGCTGTATCCGGCCAGGATGGGGCGGCTTTCGGTGTTATCGGCCATGCTCCACACGCGTACCGCGCCTTCACCACCCGTCGAGGCGAGCAGGGTGCCGTCGAGATTGAAGGTGATGTCGCCAATGCCCTGCGCGTTATCGAACGCGGCGATCTCGTCCCTGGAGGGCAGCGCCCATACCTGGATCTGGCCGCTTTCGTCCAGCGCGGCGAAGCGTGTGCCGTCCGGGCTGAACGCGACGCTGATGACCGGTGCGGCAAACGCCTCGAAGGTGGTCACCACGTCCCCGCTGCCGGAGGTCCACAGCACGACCCGCCCGGGGCAGGTGTGGCGATCGGCGTCGGCGGGGCAGTTGAAGTAGCCTCCGGCGGCCAGCAGACTGCCGTCTGCGCTGAACGTTACGTCCTCTACCGCTTGCAGCTCATTGGGAAGTCGGATGAGCGGTTCCAGTACGGTGGCGTTTTCGCCGGTGATGGGCGTTCGGTCGGAATCGGTCTGGCTATGTGCAAGATCTCCGGTGGGTACAGCCAGGAGAAGGAGCACGACTAGGACGATGGCTAACTGACGCATAGACTCACCTTCACTCGATACGCAGCCCGTATCGCAGGTCTGTAGAAGAATTAGTCCTGCTGCTGGTTTTCCTGACGGTCTCGTTCGAGCGCCGTAAAGCGCATAAACGCGCGCTCCTGCGGACTCATGTCGCTCGGATAGACCGTGTTGTCGTAGGCTTCCAGAATACGGTAGCCTTCCTTTACATAGCTTCGCACGGTATGGGGGCTGAGGCCCATTTCATCTGCCGCAAGTTCTGCCGACATGCCCTCCACCACACACAACTGCAGCGCCTGCCGCACACGATCGGGCAGCTCGGGGTAGGCGCGCTGGTGCGGCAGCACCGCCGAATGGAACAGCCGCCCGTCGAATTCCTCCGGCAGCACCGCTTTGACGCCCTCCGTAATCACGAACTCGTGATCGCGCGCCCAGACGATCGCCCACGCGATGCGAATGCGCACGTCGTCGCGCAGCAGGTAGCCGTTGGCGTCGGCGTGCAGCGCGGCCCGCAGCATCTCCAGGTTCAGCCGTCGGTCGAGCACCATCGTCATTACCTTCGGAATGGTATTTTCGATGTGTTTGATCAAATCGCCCAATGCTTCGGGCGTTTCGGCGGCCAGCGCATCCAGCAGCACCACGTCCGGCCATTCGACTTCCGGCGTGTCGCGCACGTAGTCCATCACGGCGTTGATGCTGTCCGCCAGAAACACGACGCGCGTGCGGCGGTCCCAGGCGAGATAGCTGCTGATGGCCTGCCGGGCATAAAAATCGGTGTCCAGAATGAGCACCTTCAGGTTGGTCTTGCCGATCATGTCGTCCTCGATCCTGCGCGCGATCGGGCGGTTCGCAGCCCCCCTGCCGCGTCTTCAAGCTAAAACGCTGGTCGTGCGCGTAATGTTACGCTGCAAGTTCTATACAATTTCTTTATGTTTCGTTAGGTGCATTTAATACGCACCTGCTATGCTGTGGAGAGTTCAATCTTGCCCCACGGTATCGTTACGGATTCCACTATGCCCCCACACACTGTTGTGTGCCTTGAAGACGATCTGGATCTTGCTCGTCTGATTGAACTGACCGTCCGTGCGTGGCCCGCGACCGTCTATCTGGCGCACGACGGAATTCGCGGCCTCGACCTGATCCGCGCCCAGAAGCCGGACGTGATCCTGCTCGATCTGGGGCTGCCCGGCCTCAACGGGTGGGAGATCTGCGCGGCGGTCAAAAACGACCCCGATCTGTGTGACATCCCCATCATCGTGCTCACGGCGGTCCCCATCGAAATTCAGGAGCGCAGCGCGCTGTCCCAGGTCTTCGATTACCTCGTCAAGCCATTTTCGCTGGGACATCTGCGTACCGCCCTAGAACCGGTGCTCCGCCCCGCGTCCTAGCTCCCGGTGATGACCAGCCTCAGCGGCTCGTAAGCCGCGTCGTCCAGCGCGCGCCGCAGCGCTTCGTCGCTGTCGAACGGAGCGCCGTGCAGTCGGCGCGCGTCGATCCAGACCATCAGCGACGTATCGAGCGGGAACGGCTCCACGCGGATCGTGTGCGTGCCGGCGGGTTTTACCCGCAGCGTGGTGCGCTGCCCGCCCTCGACCGGTACATTCGGGATGGTTTCCTCGTGATCCGGTCCCATGCAGACCAGCAGCGACAGGTAATCCCATACCTGGAGCAGCCGCAGATTCTCCGCCAGCCGCTCCTCCGCGACCGCGTCGCCGTAGCGCGGGTGATCGCGCAGATCCGCGATGACGCCGTGCTCCCACTGGCGCTGCGCCTCCAGAAACGCCGCGATCATTTCGCGATCTTCCGGCGAGTCGTTCCACTCGTTCAGCCGCATGTCATACAACGCCGAACAGTGCAGGCTGGTCAGCAGCCCGGCGTAGCGATTTTGCGCGAACGCGCCCCAAATGCTGCGCTGCCAGATCTGCATGTGCTCCTGAAGGTCCATCTCCATGAAGCTGCGCGGCAGACCCTTATCGTTCAGACGTGGCGCCTGATCGGCTGCGTTCCAGCCCGTGTCGTGAACGATCGCGGCCAGGATCAGTTCCTCGCGCGGCGTGATCGGCGACCCATTTTCCGCCCAGCGCGCGGCGATTTGCCCGGCAAGGTGGGCGTGCGTGCCCTGGTGAATAAGCCAGATCGCATCCGGTTCGTGGCGGCGAATCATGCGGTGGATGTCCTTCCCTGCGGCGTGTGAGTTCGTGCGTTACGGTTTGCAAGTGTACAATACTTGCCGCGAGTTGGCCTAGTCTGGCCTCTGCTGATTGACCTGTCTGGTGCGAAATCTGAGGAGGGACCCTTGTCCAAGCCTCGCGTGTTGATGATCACGCCTTATCTGCCCTATCCCCCGACCAGCGGCGGTCGCAGCCGGACCTATAACCTCGTCAAGCACCTGCGCTACGATTACGACATCACGATGGTGTGTTTTGCCCGCCCGGAGGAAGTCACGGGCGATCTGGCCCCGCTGCGCGAGGTGTGCGAGCTGATCGTCGTAGATCGCGCGTCCAGCCCCGGCCTGATCAAAGCTGCGTGGCTCAGCCTGACCTCGCTCAAGCCCATCACCATGCGCCTATACCACACGCCCGAAATGGAACATACCATCCGGCGCGTCCTGAACGATCAGCGCATCTCGCTGATTCACGTCGAGTCGTTTTACATGCTGGCGAATCTGCCCCAACAGCTCGACGTGCCGGTGCTGCTTTCGGAACCGGCGATCGAGTACGTCGCGTGGCGGCGGCACGCCCAGGTCGCAAAGCCATGGTTCACGCGCCCCGCGATCGCCATCGAATCGCTCAAGATGCGCCTGTGGGAGCCGCGCGCGTGGTCCGAGGCGACGGTCGTCGGCGTGATGTCACAGGTGGATGCCGTCGCCGTGAAGAACGCCACGCCCGGCGTGATGACCGTGCTGGCCCCCAACGGCGTCGATACTGACTACTTCCGGCCCGATCCGGGCCTGGCGCGCGACAGCCGGACCGCCGTCTACATGGGCGATTACAAGTATTTCCCCAACGTGGACGCGGTGCTCTATTTCGCGGAGGCGATCCTGCCGCTCGTTCGCGCCGAGCGCCCCGATTTTGAGCTGGTGCTGCTGGGCAAGGATGCCCCACCGGAGATCGCCGCACTGGCCGCCGATCCGCAGAGCGGGGTCGCGCTGGTCGGGCTGGTGGACGACACCCGGCCCTATCTTCAGGGCAGCGCGCTGTTCGTCTGCCCGCTGCGCAGTGGCAGCGGCACGCGCTTCAAACTGCTCGAATCTCTCGCCTGCGGCTGTCCGGTGGTGAGCACGCCCGTCGGCTGCGAAGGGCTGGGCGCGACGGACGGCACGAACATGCTGATCCGCGAATCGCCGCGCGCCTTTGCCGACGCGGTGCTGTCCATTTTGAACAACCCCGACATGGGCCGCGACATCGGCGAGCACGGGCGCGACTGGGTGGTGCGCCACCACGCCTGGCAGCACAGCGCCTCCATTTTGCGCCTGGCCTACGAACAACTGATCGGCCACGAAGATCCCACGCCGCATATGAACAAACGCGCCCGTGCCGAAGCGCGCGCCGAGCTTGAGCGCCGCCTGCACGAATCGCGCGGCAGCGATCCCCGGTCGTAGCGTGTGCGTGCGCCTTTTTGACGGGGAACCATGCTGCACGCGTTCTTTTCTCCGCGCTCCGTAGGAGCGGGCTTGTTCCGCCCGTCTTGCTTTTGCGCCTGTACGGGACGTGATAAAAATCAACGCTTGGCTTAAGGAAGCCGTTAATTCTTATACCGGGTTCTTGAAAGACTCTGGTGAAGGTCCTATAACCACCCTGGTTTCTAAACAGCGCTTCTTACTGGCATATTGGCGTAATCCGGGCTAATATAACGTGTGACGGCGGGGGGAGTCTTTTATTTACTTAAGCGCAGTGGATGGACAATCGGGTGCCAGACGACAGCTTCGAACTCCGTGTGGAGGAAATGGTCCACGGTGGCAATGCGTTGGGACGTGATGGCCGCCGCGTGATTTTTGTGCCTTACGTGATTCCCGGCGAGCGCATCCGTGCCCGGGTGATAGACGACCGCAAAGGCTTTGCGTTTGCCGAAGCGACCGACGTACTGAAGACCGTGCCCGAGCGCGTCACGCCGCGTTGTGCCCATTTTGGCCCCGGCGAGTGCGGCGGCTGTCACTTCCAGCACATCGAGTACGAGGCTCAGCTTCGCTTTAAGCGCGACGTGGTGATCGATCAACTGACGCGCATCGGCGGATTTTATAAGCCGCCGGTCCGCCCCACCATCGCCAGCCCCGATCCCTGGCAGTACCGCTCCAGCGCGACATTCCACGTGGATGAAGACGGGAACCTGTGTTACGTCCGCACGGACGGGCAGAGCCTGATCGCCATCGAGGAATGCTACATCATTCGCCCCGAACTGTTGGAACTGTTTTACGAGCTGGACCTGGACATTCCCGAGTTGGACCGGGTGCGGCTGCAAACCGGCTCCAACGGCGATCCGATGGTGATCCTCAGCACGAAAGACGACGAAGCCCCCGAGCTTGAAGTCACGCTGCCGGTGTCGATCAACTTCCTGCTGAGCGACAACGAGCCGGTCAACCTGATCGGATCCAGCCACCTCGACTACGTGGTGCGCGGGCGCACCTTCCGCGTCACGGCGGGCGGCTTCTTCCAGGTGAACGTGCCCCAGGCCGAAAAGCTGGTCGAGCTGGTGCTGGACCGGCTCAATCTCAAGGGGCGCGAAACCGTACTCGACCTCTATTCGGGCGTCGGGCTGTTTACCGCGTTCATCGCGGAGCGCGCCTCGCTGGTCGTCTCGGTCGAGAGCTATCCGCCTGCCGTCACCGATGCAGACGAAAATCTGGCCGACCTGGATAATGTCGATCTGGTCGAGGGCGGCGTGGAAGACGTGCTGCCCGATCTCGAAGGTCCGTTCGACGCCGTGGTGCTCGATCCGCCGCGCGCCGGGATCGATGCCCGCGCACTGGACGAACTGGTGCGCCTCGCGCCGCGCACGATCGTGTACGTGAGCTGCGAGCCGTCCACGCTGGCGCGTGACGCCAAGCGGCTGGTGCAGAAGGGCTACGAGCTGGTCGAGGTGCAGCCGGTCGATATGTTCCCGCAGACCTACCACATCGAGTGCGTGGCGCACTTCCGGCGGGCGCGGTAGCGTCGGGTTTGTGTCTCTTGAGGTCTTGCAGAGGTGAGCTTGCTCTCCTCTGCTTTTTTTCCTTGACGGCTGTGCCCGCTGTTTCCCCTTTGTGCCTGTGTCATATCATCACCCCATGTCACCACAGCACGGTATAATGGCCCCCGTTTGATCGTCAGCCGGATGTGAAGGACTGTCATGAATCACAATTCGCTAGACCTGTTCGAAGCGCTGAACACTGCCGAAACCATTGCCCGCCAGGCCGGGACTATCCTGCGCTCATTCTACGAGCGGCCCCGCCAGTCGATCACCAAAAGCACCGTGATCGATCTGGTGACCGAAGCCGACAAGACCTCCGAAGCGTTCATCGTCAAGGCGCTGCGCGAGGCGTTTCCCAATCACCACATCAACGGCGAAGAAGGCGGCGGCTATGGCCCGTCTGCCGAGGACGCGCCGTACCAGTGGTGGGTCGATCCGCTGGATGGTACGACCAACTTTGCGCATCGTTTCCCGGTGTTCGCCGTCAGTCTGGCGATGTCCACGCCCGACCATCACCCGGTGCTCGGCGTGGTGCATAACCCTATGTACGACGAGACGTATAAGGGCCTTCGCGGCGGCGGCGCGATGCTGAATGGCCGCCCGCTGCACGTTTCGGACGTGGATACGCTGGCCGAGGCGCTGGCCGTGACCGGCTTCCCCTACGACGCCTGGACCGCCGAAGACAACAACGCCGAGCGCATCGGGCACTTCCTGGTCCGCACGCAGGGCGTGCGCCGGGTGGGGTCGGCGGCGCTGGATATTTGCACCGTGGCCGCCGGGCGCTGCGATCTGTACTGGGAACGCGGCCCGCAGCCGTGGGACGTGCAGGCCGGGATCGTGATCGTGGAAGAGGCGGGCGGCAAGGTCACCGACTATGAAGGCGGCTGGTCCGAAGACGCCTATTTCGGCCACCGTATCGTGGTGAGCAACAGCCTGCTGCACGAACAGGCCCTCGATGTCATTCGCCTCGGTGATGCGGCCCCCCGTCCGGTGTTAGCTCACGGTACCGATTAGGAGCCATGGACCATCACTTCAGAGCCAAACTGCACGACATCGTTGCGACCCTCGATCCCAGGGTTCGCGCACACCCCCAGCGCTGCGTCGATGGCGTGTTGGGCGCGGGCGTGGATTCCTACCGTGCGCTGCTGGCTTTGATCCGCGATCAAACGGCGACGCTGGGGCTCCGTGAAGCGGCCTGTTGGGTCGCCCTCCAGTTGAACGATTTGCAGGCGATCCCCGCGCTGCTGACGGTGGTTCAGGACGCGGGGGATCGCTTTGAGATACGGCAGGCCGCGGCCCGCGCTCTGGGCATCATCGCCGATCCGCGCTCCGTGGACGGGCTGGCCGTGCTGCTCGACGCGCCCGGCGATCCGCTGCTGCGCTTCCTGGCGGCGTATGCGCTCAGCGTGCGCGGCGACGACCGCGCGCTGCCCCCGCTGATCGCGCGGCTGAACGACCGCAGCGAGCCGCCCTACCTGCGCAGTCTGGCCGCCGAAGCGCTGGCGACCGTCGCGCACAAGGATGAGGACGGTCACGCTTTTACGGCGCTGATGGCCGCGCTGGGCGATCCGGTGGTCGAGGTGCGCTTCTGGGCGACCTTCGCCCTGGGCGCGCTGAGCGATACCCGCGCCATCCCCGCGCTGGAACGCGTCGCCGCGACCGATCAGGGCGTGGCGTTCGGCCAGCGGTCGGTGCGGCAGGAGGCCGTGAAGGCCATCGAGGGCATCCGCGCCTGGGAGCAGTGCTGCCTGGAGTTCGGCGCGTACGACTGCTGAGCCTGCATTCCGCCCGGTGCGGAACCGTCATTCCCAAACAAAAACGAGCGCCCGCGCTCGTTTTTTGTTGTTTCGATCCGGTTAATCAGAGTGGCCGGGGGTTAAGGGGTGAGGTAAACCTCAAGCTCCCTGATAAGTAGGTAAAGGCAGGGCGGGTTGCAAACCCGCCCCTACAAAACCCCGTCGCTGCTTGTCTCCCCTCAATTTAATGTGTGGACCGAGGAGATCGATAGCAGGCGTTCGGAGACATGGGTAACACCATCGCGGACAATGGCGGGCATCCGCCAAACCGCGAAACGACGTCCGCGGATCGCTACAGGCCGAACGCATTCACGCGCAGGTCGTGGAGGGCCTGCATCGTCAGCAGCTCGCGCAGCGTCGTGCCGTACAGCCGCTGGTCGCCCGTGAAGGCGACGCGGTAATCGTCGGGGAAGGTCAGGTGCGCGCCGTCGATGCCCGTGCCCCGGTGCGGCAGCGTCTCCGCCGCGTCGTAGAACTCGATCAGCGGGATCTGGAAGCGGGCGGCAGAGTCGCGCATGACGGCGAGGTAGTCGGGCGCAGGCCCGGCGTACTCGTACTCGTTGGCGACGGTGAACGTGGTCAGAATCGGCACGACGCCGTAGCCGGTCAGCGTTTGCAGCACGAGGTCCATGTTCTGCTGGTACTGTTCCGGCTGGAAGAAGCGCATGTCGTTCAGGCCCAGGTAGATGATGGCGATGCTGGGCTTCTTGAGGCGATATTCGCAGTCCAGCACGGATTCACCGGGCAGGCACTGCTCCGGGTCCGCGAACATCGGGTCAAGGATCATGGCGTAGGTGAAGCCGGTGTGCTCGGTGAGATAGGTCGCGCTGAAGGCGCTGGCCGCGTTGTAGGCGTCGATGGTTGGCTGGAAGTAGGTATACGTCCCCAGGTCGAAATTGCCTTCTGCGAACGAGCGCAGGAAATGGCCTTCCTCGTTGACGCTGTCTCCGATCAGCATGAGCGTGTTGGTGTTGTTGCCAAGCAACTGGCCGTGCCGGTAGATGGCCGCCGCGCGTTCGATGGCCGCCGGAGACAGGCCCGCCGTCGCCGCGGGGACGTTCGAGACGTCGGTGGTGGTGGGCGTGGCGAGCGGATCGGCGGTGGGTGCAGGCTCGATCCAGCCGACAGGCAGCGTGGTCAGATCGGCGCGACGCAGCGTAACGACGCCCGCCTCGACCCAGCCGACACGCGCATCCGCCGAAACGACCTGGAACCACGCCATGCTTTCGTCGCGCGCGACGAGGCGCAGCGGCGTGCCGGGAGGCATCGTGCCCAGCGAATGAAACTGCTCGCCCGCGCCGGTACGCAGCTCGCCGCCCTGGGGACCGAGCACCTGTGCGTCGGCCCAGTCGGGCAGGGTGGGTGTCGGTCCGACCGTGGGCGCTTCGGCAGCGGCCTCCGTGGCGGGACTGCCCTCGGCAGGGATCGCGGTGGGCGGGACGGGTAACGCGGTGGCGGTTGGACTTTCAGGGGTGCCATCGACCGGGATCGGGCCGTAAGTGGGCTGGGGGGTGCCTTGCAGCGCCGCCGCGCCGGGCAGCCCGGCGGCCAGCAGGATCAGCGCGACACAGAGTACGAGCGAAGCAAGCAGCAGCTTGCGGGAAGAATGCATAAATCGTCTCACAGTCGTTCAGCGTGTTATGCAGCGATCAGCGGTTAGCCGTTAGCGGTTAGCCGAGAGCTAAAAGGCCACCTCACCCCCGGCCCCTCTCCAACTTGATTGGAGAGGGGAGAAAAACGCGTTTCAACGGGTTCGGTCGGGGCAATTCGTGAACTGCCCCGACGGGAATGCCCGTGATGTGCCGCCGGGCGTTACCCCGTCGTGGAGCGGGCGATACGGCGGCGGCGGCGCGTGGCGCGGGCGAAGCGCCGCCCCCATAGAATCACCACCCCGCCGACCAGCAGCACTAACAGGACCGTGCCAACCGGCGTCTGCGCGAAGCTCAGGACATGCCCGCCCGCCACCGTGATCGACAGGATCAGTGCGATCGCGGTCCACAGCGCCGAGAGCACGCCGAACACGGCAAAAATCTGCTCGTCGCGGACCAGTTTCTCGCGGGTGCGCAGCTTTTGCAGCAGTCCGCCGCGCACGAACGCCATGCTGCGCTCGCGCAGGCGCGGGATTTCCAGCCAGTCCATGAGGATGTAGTAGCCGTCGAGCTTGAGCAGCGGATTCAGGTTGGTGAAGCTGGTGACGTAGGTCAGCAGCGCGAACTGCGACAGCAAACTCGCCAGGAACGGCCCCGGCCCGGCCAGCACCAGCAGACTCGCCAGCCCGCCCAGGAAAAACCCCGAATGCGGCCCGGCCCAACTGACCGCGATACGCGGGCGGCGCGGCTCCATCCAGATATCGGTCGTATCCACGAACGCGGCGGGCATGCCGATGTACAGCAGAAAGCCGCCGCGCCGCACCTCGCGCCCGTAATGTTTGGTGGTGACGGCGTGCGACCATTCGTGAATGAGCAGCGTGGCGAACTGGAGCACGTAAAGCGTAATGATGCCGATTACCGCGCCGGTGCCGCCCCCGGTGAAGACCGTCAGGCTATGGTCGGTCAGGCCGAGCAGCATACCCAGGAAGGCCGCCCCGCCGACGGCGATCACCGCCAGCATGGTCCACTGCGCGATCCGCGTGAACAGCAGCCGCCCGCCCATCTCGTAGGAGCGCGTGACGAGGTGATCGATTCCGCCGATGGACAGCTCGGTGTTGACGAAACCGCGCGCCAGCCGCCGCCAGAGCACGTTCGAGCGGCGCTCCGCGACGCTGCGATCCGCCGCGCCGTAAATGTTGACCAGCGATTCGATGAACCCCTTGCCTTGAAGCTGGTCGAGCAGCACCAGCAGGCTGTTGATCGCCAGCTTGCCATATTCGAGCATGTAGGCCACGGCGATGTCCTGCACGGTGGCCGTGCCGTCCATCTGTTCCCACAGGAAAACCTGTTCTTCGGTCAGGCGCAGATAGGCGTCAGTGCGCAGATTCTTCAGAATCCAGTACGTGTCGCCGCGCGTATCGGTCAGCTTTTTGAGCGCGTAGCCCTGGATGCGGCGGGGGCGGAATGAGGTCAGATCGCGGGAGCGGACCTGCTGCGCGAAGATGCTCTCGCCGGGACGGCTGAGCACCAGCGTCTCGTCGGCGGAGCGGGACCACACGCTTTCGACGTCCTCGCGCATCACCATCAGCGTGCCTTCGAGGTCCACGCTGCCGAGCGCGTCGGTTTTGGCGAGCACAGCGTCCCAGATGGCGAGCATCCCCTCTTTGGGCAGGATGATCGTCTCGTCGTCGGCGTCGCTCCAGAGATCGTGTTTGCTGCGGTCGATTTTATCGCGGCGCAGGAAGACCGTTTCTTCGTCGGCCTTGTCCCACAGCCCATCCGCCGTACCGGTGACGATCATGCCCCACAGCCCGAGGCCCGGTTCAACCGGGGCTGCCTCGGTGGTGTGTAGCTGATCGTCGAGGCGGTCCCAGATGCCGCCCTTGTCTTTGACTACCGAGCCAATGTTGCGGTAGACGTTCCCCATAGTGGCCTGCTGCGTCGTGTGTCTATGTGGTCGGATGGAAGGTCGGCGGGGCAGATTACCCGGCCAACCGGAACAGCATCGTTGTTTCGCCCAGCATCAGCACTGTGCCGTCCTGAAGCGGGTGCGGCTCGTTGGCGGCGGCGGGCACGCCGTTGACCACCGTGCCGTTGGCGCTGCCCAGGTCGGTGATGATCCACACGCCGTCTTCCTGCTGCGCGATCTCGGCATGGGGCCGCGACACGGAGCGGTCTTGCAGCGAGATGTCCCAGGCGGCGTTGCGCGTGGCGCGCCCGATGCGGATCGACGGCGTGAGCAGCGGAATCTCCGCGCCTTCCTGCGGGCCGGACGTAATGTGCAGGGTCGGTTGGCCATCGGCGCGGGCGGGCACGATCAGCGTGCCGGTGATCTTGGCCTGGCTGTGCTCCTCTTCCGTCACGATAGATGAAAAGCTCAGCAGCGGCACGTAAAGCCGGATCACGTCACCGTTCACCAGTGGGAACGGATCGGCCAGCTTCTTGTCGTTGACGAACGTGCCGTTGGCGCTGCCCAGGTCTGAGATCACGAAGACGCCGTCGCGGAAGCTGATCACGGCGTGCTGCCGCGAGACGTGCCGCTCGGGGATGGCGATCTGGTTGTTGGGGCTGCGACCGATGGTGGCGGTGGCGCCTTCTTCAAGCACGAACTCGCGCAGCTCGTCAGTATCCGGGTCGTGCCACGTGACTTTTGCCAGCATTTGAGGGGTATCGCTCATAATGGCTCGCTCGCGGGTCCTTCACCCCTCAGTCGAGGTAAGGCATCTCGATAGGCTCGGGCTGGGGTTTGCACGTGCCGCACCAGACGGCATCGGCCACGACCAGCGACTTGGGCACTTTTTTGCCCCCGACGTAGACCGAGATGATATAGGTCATGGATTTGATGTGATCGGTGCAGACGGCCCGGCCACACCACCGGCAGATTGCAACCGCTTCTTTTCCACAATGAACGCACTTCATGGCGATTCGTTTTCCTCTGCTGGCTGCGCGATTCGTCGCGGTGGAGATGGTGTCGAGTATACACCAGCCCTCTTGCAAAATGAAAACGTCTGCCTCTAACCGTCCTCAAACCCTGCTTGACCGTGCCGAACATCAGTGCTACACTGGCGATGTGGAAATGGCGAATTACGGCGTAATTCTTTAAGGTTCCGAGAATTCTTTAACGTTAGGGCTTGTTTGGAAGCGGCTGGCGTACAGGGACTGCGGGGTGAATGCAGGACGCTTTCAGGCTTACCGTGAGGGGGATGGTGACGTGACGTTAGAATTCGATAAGGTCGTGCCGCAGGTCGCCACCATGGGACGCGCATTGGCGGCGCGCAACTCGACGGACAGCCAGCGCTTCGAAGACGTGTGGGCGGAATTCCAGCGACTGACGGACCTGGACATCGTCAAAGCGCGGATCGAGCTGGTGCGCGAGCGTGACGCAGGCTACCGGGGCGTCGCGCCGCTGGACGGCTCGCCCGAAGCGCTCAACCAGGCCTATGCCTTACCCGATGGCCCCGCGCGGGCCACGATCATCGCCGCGGACGGATCGCAGATCTATCCCAGCATCCACGCGGCGGCGCTGTATTACCTCACCAACATCGGCGTGCTGGTCTATCACGATGGCTGCGACGATCTCCCGGAACCGTTTACCGAGCCGAAACTGTTTTATGCCGACAGCGACCTGCGCAACGACGGGCAGTTGATCACGAACGATACGGTCAACGCGCGGCGCACGCTGGCCGAGCTGCAAACGCTGGCCCGCGCCGCCTGGGAACGCCGGACCCTGGAGCACGAACTGCTGGCGATCAGCGACGGGCCGCTGATGTTCTGGGTGCGCAACGAAACCCCGAACCGCGAAGCGCTCGAACAGGGATATTTCGAGGCGTTACGCCAGCTTCAGGATACGGACACGTATATGCAGGAGGCGCACGCGCACCGCGCGAGCCTGGTCGGGTATGTGGACCGGCCTACCAGCGCGTTCGTGATCAGCCTGCTGCACCTGATGCGCCTGGAAAAAGACGAGGTGCGGTTGGGCGCGCTGAAGGGCAACGGCAACTGGGACGGGCTGATCGACCAGATGCTGATGGCGCGGCTGTTACAGCCCGGCGAGCGGTCGGCGCTGTTCGTGCAGCAGTCGCCGCAGAACAAACGCTACCGTTACGACTGGGGCGAAAATTACGAGATTGCGTTCTTTTACGTGAATGTGGTTCCCCAGGGCGAAGGCTTCCATCTGGCACGCGTCGAGATGCCCGTCTGGGTCGCGCGCGAGCCGAAAATGGTGGATCATGTACACGCCCTGATTTACCGGCAGTGCCAGTTGATGTGGCGCTATCCCTACGCACTCACCCGCGCGGACGAGCTTGCCGTGGTGCGCGGGCATGAAAAAGCCGAGCTTGACCAGCTGATCGAGATCGAACTGAGACGCAACGAGCAGTCGGTCGAGCACTCGGAAAAACTGGATAGCAAAACCGTCCGGTCGGGCCGCACGCGCTACGGGCAGAAAGCCCGCGCGCGCTAGGGAAGGCAGCGGTCCACCATCGTGGAGAGAACGTCATGATCGAAGAGAGCCAGCAGCCCGTCATCGGCAGCGTTTTGCGCGCCAGCACGATGGGCTTCGTCTGTGGCACGCGCAGCCAGTCGATCGAGTATCCCTCGTTTGGCGCGTTCGTGCGGACTTATCACGGCGCGGATGCGGATATCGAGGTGATCGGGCTGATCTACGCGATCAGCATCGACGACGATCCGCTGGTGCGCCAGTTGATCCTCGCCAACAACATGAACAACGCCGCCATGCGCGACCAGCGCGAGAATCGCCTCGTCCCGGTGGAAATCAGCGTGGTGAACGTGGGCTTCATCGAGCGCGGCTCGATCTACCACAATTTACCGCCGCGCCCACCGCTCAGCCTCGATCCGGTGCAGTTGTGCGATAACGACTGCATTTTGCGTTTTACCGAGCAACTCGATTGGCTGCGGCTGGTGTTGAATACGAGCGACGCCCCCTCGGACGATCTGCTGGGGGCGGCGCTGCAATATGCCGCCGGGGCGCGCGACAATGAAGATGCCCGGTATGCGTTCCGGGTCGGCGCAGGACGGCGTCTGGCGGGGCTGCTCAGCTACGATCTGCCGCGCCTGCAACACCTGCTGCGGCTGATTGCGCCTCCTGCGGCGCGGGTGTAGCGCCCGCCAGCCGCACGAACGGCAGTCCGAGTACCAGCAGCGGGAGCAGCGCCGAATAGGTGTCTGCGCCGGTGCGCGTGGCGAGCCAATACAAACCCCAGGGCAGGATCACCGCGCCGACCAGGAACGCCAGCGGCAGCACGCCGCGCACGTGGCGGTTGTAGCGGTAAAACACGGCCAGCGGGACAAACAGCAGCAGATGTTCATAGGCCCAGGTGTAGGGCGTGATGAACAGCGACAGCGCCAGCGCGAACGCCACCGCCTGATCGACCGGCGGTGGGGTCGGGCGGAGCAGCACCGCGCCGCCTGCCGCCGTCAGCACGATGGTCAGGATGAATCCGACGGCGGGCCACCATTTGCCGGTGATCTCCCACGCGATGCCCCACAGGGTCGGCGTTTGCCCGGTGGCGACGGTTTTGTCGCTGACCGCCATCCAGTCGGAGATCCAGCCGGGCTGAATGGCCCAACTGACCGCCAGCAGCAGCACGCCGCCGACCGCCGCGCCCGCGATCACGCGCCAGTGCCGCCCGTGAATGAGCCAGACGCCGATCAGCGGCACGAACAGCAAAAACGCGTTGGGCTTAAACGCCACCAGCGCAATTACCAGCCCCGCCCAAAACTCCGCTTTACGCTCGATCAGCACGATGAACAGCGCGATCACCAGCAGCAGCAGGCCCGTCATCTGGCCCATCAGCAGGCTGAGCGTCGTCCAGCGCGAGAAGAAGACCGCGATCAGGATGACGAGGAAGCGCCACAGCGGCATGGGGACGTCGCTCTGCTCGTGGATGAGCAGCAGCAGGCTGGCCGCCGTCACCACGATCATGAGCGCCAGCCAGATCGACGCCGCCAGATCCAGGCTGAAGCGTGACAGCGGCACGAAAAACACGAAGGTCCACAGGGGGAAGGGCGCGGTCGCGTCGGGAATCCACGCGCTGCCATAATGCTCGCGCAGTGGCCCCCACACCGACGCGTCGTACGGGTTGACGCCCTGCGTCAGCGCGCGTCCGCCGGTCCACAGGCTCATAAAATCGCGGTCGGCATAATTGACGACCCGCACCAGGGAGACGTACAGCGCGCCGGACAGCAGCGCGACGATGATCGCCCCGGTGAGCGCCAGCGCGAGGCGTGGGTGGCGTTTGGAAAAAGTGAGATCGTCAGTCAACCGTGTTCCTGGCCTCAAGCATTAAGCAACCATTGTGCCGAATGATACGGGCACACTGTAATCGAGTTTTCGTACGAATGCAATGCGGCGGATGTCCTGCTGCGTTTTTATGATCTCGCGTTGGATTATTTTGTATAAAACGCGATGTGCCATGCTGCCGGTTATGGTTTATGCTTGGTAATACCGGTAAGCAGAAATAAATGGTGGGGACTCATGCTACGTTCAAACATGTGGACGTGGGCCAGCCGGGTGTTGGTGATTGGGCTGGCCTTATGGTCCGTGATCCGTATTGCGGGCGCGATTCAGGGCGCGACGGAAACGCCTGACGCGCCCGGCGAGACTCTCAATCTGTCGTCCGTCGATTTTCACAGCTTTTGGTACTACAACCAGCTTCTGCGCGAAGGGCGCGATCCGTACCAGGGCTACCTGAGCAGCGCCGCGCCGCAGTTTCCCATCGAGCACCTGGACGGGGTGACCGCCTCGCCGGATGACCTGCTGCGCCCGATGGGATCGTTCGACCTGATGACGGCCTACCCCTATACCGCTCCGTTCGTGCTGCTGATCTCGCCGCTGTCGTTCTTCACGTGGCCGGTGGCGCGCGCGATCTGGCTGGCGATCAACCTGGGCATGATGCTGGTCATCCCCTGGCTGGCGTGCCGGTTCGTGCAGAACGAGACCCAACGCATCCCCTTCACGGCGGCGCTGCTGCTGGCGCTCGTGTTTTACAGCTTTTTGCCGGTCAAGGTCGTGCTCGGTTACGGGCAGACGACGCTGCTGATCCTGGCGCTCATGTTGGTGGCGCTGCTGCTGGCGCGCGAGGATCGGGACGTGCTGGCGGGGATCGTGCTGGGCGTGGCGCTGTCTAAGTATTCGCTGGCGATTGGGGTGCTGGTGTTTTTCCTGTTCCAGATGAAAATCCGGCTGCTCGTGACGGCTGCGATCACCCAGATCGCGGCGGTGGTGGGGCTGGCGCTGTTGGCGTCGACGCCGCCGCTGGACATCGTGCGGGATTACCTTGACACCGGCAGCAAGGTCGGGCAGCAGGCGGGCATCCACCTGGAGAATTACCTCCACTTTTTGCCGCAGGCGGCAGCGATCGGGATCGCGCTGGTGTGCACGGTGGCGATCGTGGCGGCGGCTTTCGCGCGGTTCCGGCGGGTTCCCGGATCGCCGGGCGAGGCGCTGGCCGCTTCGACGCTGATCACATGGTCGCTGATCCCCGCATATCACAACTACTATGACGCGGCGGTGCTGATTATCCCGCTGGCGTTCGTCGTGCTGGTGCTCTATCATTCGGGCAGGTGGCGGCTGTCCGGCGCGGAGGCCGCCGCGCTGGCGGCGCTGGGACTGGTCGCGCTGGGGCTGCTCGTTTTCCCTGGCACGTCGCTGGTCGAGCGGCTGATCCCGTCGATGACGGAGACGTGGGGGCACGTGCAGGAGCGCTGGGGCGTGACGATCGTCGTGCTGGCGCTGACGGGCGTGCAGTTATGGCTGTTGGCGCGGCTGCGGTACGCCCAGGCCGCGGAACAGCCCGCTCACACGGCAGAGGTGCGCGTGCGCCGCACGGTCCCCGCCTGAGCGGTGCAGGGGTGGGATGGCCGGTCGGTGAGCACCGCGACCTCACCCCCGGCCCCTCTCCAATCAAGTTGGAGAAGGGAGACAGGCAGCGCCCAACGAGGTTTTGTAGGGGCGGGGCTAGAAACTCGCCCTGGTTTGGTCGGATTTAAAAGTTAAAGAGCATGGTTTTCGCTCTAAAAAATGGCGGGCTTTTTGCTTTCCAAAACGTGCGTTGTGCGATATAATAGAACGCACGTTCGAATCTCTGGTGAAGAGGGTAGACGATGACTGCTCATGACCCCCTGTTTCCAACCGACAGTCTAGAGGATTGGTTCCCACGCAACGGCTCCCAGGACGATGGCTACGGCCTTGCGGTGCGCGGCGTGAGCCAGCGCCTGGGGGTCGTCGTCGGCGGCTCGTTGAGCAAAGGGCTTGAGGTCAAGCTCGACCGCGAAACGGAGATCGAAGATCTGGCCGTGGGGCGCTACGTGGTGGTGCGCGGGCGCAGCAAACGCTTCTTCTGCATGATCACGGACATCGTGCTCGACACGACCAACCCCGCGATCAAGAGCGACCCGCCGGATCTGTCCGATCCGTTCCTGCGCGAAATTTACACCGGCACGGCGGCGTTCGGCACGATTCACGTCGCGCCGATGCTGACCATCGACGCGCAGGAGAACGAGCCGAAGCCGGTCAAATCGATCCCCAGCCACTTCATGCCGGTCGAGATCGCGTCGGCGGAGGACGTCAACGACGTGTTCGGGCGCGAGGACGGCACGCACTTCAACGTCGGCGCGCCGCTGGAGCTGGAAGAAACGCAGGTCAACCTGGACCTGCGGCGGCTGGTGGAGCGTTCGGTGGGCGTGTTCGGCAAAAGCGGCACGGGTAAAAGCTACCTGACGCGTATTCTGCTGGCGGGCGTGATCAAACAGGATCGCGCCGTGAGCCTGATCTTCGACATGCACAACGATTACGGCTGGGAAGTCGTGGACGAGCGCGGACCGCGCGCCAAGGGCCTGCGCCAGTTGTTCGGATCGCGCGTGGCGATCTTCACGCTGGACGAGGATTCGTCGCGGCGGCGCAACGCCAAGTACGATCACGTCGTGACGTTGGGCTATTCGGACATCCAGCCCGAAGACCTCGCCATGCTCAAGACCACGATGGATCTATCCGACTCGATGATCGATGCCGCGTACGAGCTGCAAAAGCTGTGGGGCAAGACGTGGATCGGGCAGCTTATCGACGTCGCGCCGGAAGTGATGGAAGACCTCAAGCACGAGCTGGCGTCGAGCTTCAGTTCGGTGCTGGCGCTCAAGCGGCGCATGCAGCGCTTCGAGCGATTTGGCTTTTTGCGCCCTGAAGCCCTGGACGACTCCGCGAAGAAAATCATCGAATACATCGAGCAGCGCAAAAGCGTCGTGCTGGAATTTGGTCGTTACGGCAACGCGCTGGAAGCGTATATCCTGGTCGCCAACTACCTGACGCGCCGCATTCACGAAATGTACGTCGAGCGCATGGAAAAGGCGCTGGGTGATACGTCGCTGGAGCCGCCGCAGCTTTTGATCACGATCGAGGAGGCGCACAAGTTCCTCGATCCGCTCATCGCGCGGCAGACGATTTTCGGCACCATCGCGCGTGAGATGCGCAAGTACAACGTGACGCTGCTGATCGTGGACCAGCGGCCCAGCGGCATCGACGAGGAAGTGATGAGCCAGATCGGGACGCGCGTCACGGCGCTGCTGGACAACGAGCGCGACATCAACGCGGTGCTGATGGGCGTCAGCGGGGCGGGCGGTCTGCGCGAGGTGCTGGCGCGGCTCGATACCAAGCAGCAGGCGATCATCATGGGGCACGCCGTGCCGATGCCGGTGGTGGTCAAGACGCGCAGCTACGACAGCGCGTTTTACGACAGCATCACCGGGGGGCCTGCGCTGGCGGCCAGCGGCGGCGCGAACGCCGGGCCGGATCGCCCTGCCGACCGCGATTCACGGCGCATCCGGTAACGACTGCTGCCGGTTGGCGGTTGATAGGTAGCAATAAAGCCGGGCGATCGCATTTCTACGATCGCCCGGTTTTTCGTGGCGGGAATCTCACCTCCGGCGCAGAGAGACAGCCGTTGGTGGCAAGAGCAAAGGCCACCTCACCCCCGGCCCCTTTTTAGGGGTAGGTTTTTAAGGGATGAGGCAGGACACTAGAGCGAGACCAATCG
>NZ_DAISHJ010000094.1:0-19378 GCF_036822615.1 Aggregatilinea sp.
CGGCGCTGCTGGTCGCGGCGGCGGTGATCGGCACAGGCGCCATCGGCGGGCTGAACGCGGTGCGCTTCGCGCAGGACTCGGCGGCGCATCCCGGCGAGGACGTGCCCACCCTGCCACTGGCCGAAGCGAGCGACCTGGGCGACCGTCTGCGCGACGCCTGGAAGCCCGGCGTGGCCGTGTACGGCGACGTCGATCCGTGGACGCCCGGCACGCTGATCGGGGAGCCGGTGCGCATGGAGCGCCTCATGCAGCACGATCGTGCCATGCTGATTCCCCCCGCGGGCGGGCTGTACCTCGGCTTCCGCGCGGACGGCGACGTTCCGCCCATCGTCCCCATTGTCGGGGAGCGGGTAGGCGATCCGCTCGTGCTGCGCGACGGCGTGCGGATCGATCTGTGGCGCGCCGTGCCGGAGGACGTCACGCCCGATCATCCGGCAGATGCGTCCTCTGACATCGGCGCGCGGCTGGTTGGCTGGTCGCTGGATGGCGATCTCGCGCCCGGCGCGCACGTTACGCTGGCGCTGGTTTGGCACATCGACACGGTCGAGCCGGATCGCGGCGTGTGGGCGTTTGGCCCCTACGCGCACGTCACCGACGCGACCGGCGCGCAGGTGGTCAATACCGGCGGCGCGGTGATCCCCGGCGTGATGTGGAAGCTAAAAGATCTCATGCTGCACCGCTTTGCGTTCGATGTCCCGGCGGATGCGCAAGGTCCGCTGGCGCTGGACGTGGGCCTGTACGACAGCGTGCGCGGCGTCAACGCGATCTTCGAGACGCCCGGCCCGGATGGCAGCGCGCAGTTCGGCGCGGACGTGCATTTAATTGTCGATAACGGTTAGCAGAAACGCGGGCACAAGACGTAGGGCGTATAGACGCTCTTTGACGTGTAGATTCCGAAATAAGAAAAGACCGGGCGGGTTAGAAACCCGCCCCTACAAAACCCGTTGAAACCGCCTGTCTCCCCTCTCCAACCCAGATTGGAGAGGGGCCGGGGGTGAGGTCGCGGTTGCTTTTCCCTTTTAGGCTAATCGCCAACAGCTAACCGCTAACGGCTAATGGCTATCCGCGACTTTGGTCGTGTTGACAAGGATCGCCCGCTTCAGGATAATCGCACGCATGACGAAACGACACGCGCTTCTCGCTCTGGTTCTGCTCGCAGTCGTGCTCAGCGGCGCGGGCTGTAATTTTTCACGCAGCGACAAAGTGATCGTGGTGACCGCCACGCCCAACCAGCTGCTCGTCCCGCCTACCGGCGAGCCAACCGTGCCCTACGTCACGCCCACGCCGCACGTCGTGCCCACGCCGACCACCCCGCCGCAGGAAGCCGTCGAAGACGCGAAGATCGCGCTCCGCAACGGCGACTACGAAACCGCCGTCACGATGTACGAGGGCGTCCTGGCCGACGACACCGCCGAGTCCTCGCTGCGCAGTTCCGCCGCCTACGGCCTGGGCGAAGCTGCCCTGCGCGAAGGGCTGTACCAGCGCGCGACGCTGGCCCTGACCAAGTTCATCCGCGAGTTTCCCGACGATCCGCGCATCGCGCATGCCTATTTCCTGCGCGGCGACGCCTACCAGGGCGTCAGCGAGTGGCAGTTCTCGATCGATGACTTCAACAAGTACCTTGAGCTGCGGCCCGGCGTGATCGACAGCTACGCCTACGAGCGCATCGGGGATGCGTACCTCGCCCTGAGCCAGCCCGATCAGGCCCTGGGTGCCTATGCGAAGGCCGCCGAAGCGACGCGCGCCCTCGCCCCGCTCATGGCGCTGCGCGAGCGCGTCGCCGCCAGCTACCTCAACGCGGGGCAGCCCGCCCTCGCCATCCAGCAGTACGACTCGATCCTGGCCGAAGCGAACAACGCGCCCTACCGTGCCAGCATCGAGCTTCAGGCGGCGCAGGTCGAGCTGTCGAACGGCGACATCGGCGGGGCGCACCAGCGCTTGCAGCGTATCGTGCGCGATTATCCCGACACCTATTCGGCCTACAGCGCGCTGCAAACTCTGCTCGACGCGGGGCTGGCGATCGATTCGCTCCAGCAAGGCAAGATCTATTTCGCCAACGAGGACTATCAGGCCGCGATCCAGGCCTTCAACAACTACACCAGCGAAAGCGGCATCGCCCCGGCGGACGTGCTGCTGATGCTCGGCCAGTCGTACCGCGCGGTGGGCAATCCGCAGGCCGCGCTGACCACGTTCCAGACCGTGATCGACTATTATCCCGACGATTCCGCGTTCGGAGACGCGTGGCTCGAACAGGGCCGCACGCTGTTCCAGAGCGGCGATACCGCCGGAGCGATTCAGAAATACAGCGCGCTGGCGACGCAGTATCCCAACGTGGCGCAGGGCGCGGAAGCGCTGTGGCGCGCGGGCTATCTCTACAGCCAGCAGGGCAATGTGGCGAGCGCGCTGGCGACCTTCGACATCCTGGGCCAGATGTTCCCCGGCACGGAATGGGCGCAGGAAGGGCTGATCATGGGCGCGACCCTGGCGACCGGCCAGGGCGATACGGCCAGCGCCAGCCAGATGTACAGCCAGCTTGCCGCCACCGCTATCGGCGAAAATCAGGCGATGGGCTATTTGTGGGTCGGGCGGCTGTACCAGCAGGATGGCAAAGACGACCTTGCGCGGCAGGCGTTCCAGGCCGCGGCAGCAGCGGACCCCGGCGGCTACTACAGTCTGCGCGCCGAAGATCTGCTCGCCGGGCGCGAACCGTTCGCGCCGCCCGCCAGCTATACGCTTACCTTCGATGAAGGCGCAGAACTCGCCGCTGCCGAAGACTGGCTCCGCACTACGTTCAACATCACGCAAGAAGGCACGCTGTATACGCTCAGCGACACCCTGCGCGCCGATCCGCGCATGATTCGCGGGCAGGAACTGCTGGCCGTCACCGCCTATTCGGACGCCGAAGAAGAACTCAGCGCGCTGCGCGAAGCCTACAACGACGATCCGCTGGCGCTGTACCAGCTGGCGATTTTCTTCCGCGACGAGAACCTGTACCGCCTCTCGATCGAGGCCGCCGCGCGCCTGATCACGCTGGCCGACGTGGACACGCTCAGCGTCCCGCCCGCGATCGGTCGGCTGCGCTACCCGGCCTACTACAGCGACCTCGTGCTGCCCAATACGCAGGAATATGAACTCGATCCGCTGCTGGTCTTTTCACTGATCCGGCAGGAAAGTCTGTTCGAGGGCTTCGCCACGTCCTACGCCGCCGCCCAGGGCCTGATGCAGATCATCCCCGACACGGGCGAATGGATCGCAACCCAACTGGAATGGCCCAACTACCAGAACAGCGACGTCTACCGCCCGTACATCAACGTGCACTTCGGCACGTACTACCTGTCCTACGTCCTCGATCTGGTCGATAACCAGCCCTACGCGGCGCTGGCCGGGTATAACGGCGGGCCGGGCAACGCGATGAACTGGCTGAGCATCTCCGGCCCGGACCTGGACCTGTTCGTCCAGACCATCGAGTTCGACGAAACACAGGCCTACGTGCGCCGCATCTACGAAAATTACGGCATGTACCGCACCCTCTACGGCACGACCGCCGCGACCACTCCCAGCGGATAAAAACGCCCGGCGCGGGCGACCATCACACCGCCCGCACCGCCCTTCCAATTCCTCGCCAGAATATCCATCCGCGCGTATACTTCCGCTCAACGCACCGCGCGAGTCGCCGCCTCCTGGCGCACGCCCCCACCGTGCACGCCAGCGTCACTGCTCCTCATCTCCTCGGCGCGCCGGAATCACCCAGCACGCATACAGTTTTCACCCTAAAAAGGCCCGTTCATAAGCGGATTTGGGCCGCTTTTGTGTCGTTTATGTAAGGAGATCAGGAGTATGAAGCACAAAACAGTTTGGGCCGTGCTCTGTATCGCGGTGGTGGGCGCGCTGGTTCTGGCATCACTGCCAGTCGGCAGCGTCACCGCGCAGCAAAACGCGACCCCAACGCCCGGCAGCGGCTGGAGCATTCCCACGGCCACACCCCCCGGCGACACGTCCGCCCCGGCGGCAGGGTCAGCAGTCAGCGACAGCGTTCTCGAAACCCTCGTGCTGGGGCCGGAAGATGTCCCAACGCAGTTTACCGCCGGATACCAGACGGGCAAGCTCAGCGACGCCACCAAGCAGCTGCGCGAAAACTACCCGACCAAGGTGGATGACATTCAGGACGTGGTGAACGACTACGGCTGGAACACGGCGATCGTGTCGTATGCCAGCCTGTGCGATCCGACCATTCCCTTCGCGTTTATTTACAGCGAAGTCTCAGCGCTCGCCGGACCCGCATCCCCTGCCGACTTCATCACCGATCCGCGCGTGATTGGCATCTATGTGAATACGGATGCGCGCCTCACGTCGGTGAGCGATGTGGACGCGATCGAAATTACCTGGACCCCGCCTTCGGCCTCGTGCTTTGACGCCGAAACTGCCACAAGCCTGATGTTCGTTAAAGACGGCTTCCTGGTTCGGATTGTGCTCCAAATGGACCAACGAACCGACAACACACTGGTCAGCAACGTGCTGAATCAGTTGATAGGCACCATTCTCAACCGTATCGCTGCGCTGTCCGGGCCGCAAGAAGCGCCCGCCGTCCTCGCGCCGACCGAAGCGGTTGCGCAGCTTCCAACCGTCCCCGCACAGCCAACGGCACCTGCACAACCCGCGGCAGCCCCGCTGGAAGGCGGACTGCTGGCGGCAGCCTCCGCCACACCCCTCGCAGCAGGCACCGATCCGGCTTTCCGGCAGATCGAAGCAGCCGCGCCCACCCTCGACGAACTGGGACTGCCCCAGCCCCTGTACCGGATCGACGCGACGCGCACCGGCATCGTGACCGTAGACGAACTGCTTGAGGTAGCCAGTGAGGCTTCCGGGTACAGCAACACGGACGAGTTCTTTAATCCCAGTCCGGACGCGATGGCGGGCATCGTCTACCAGACCGAACGCGATACCTATGGACTCGCGGGTAAGGTGACGACGACCTGGAACGTCGGCCAAAATTGTTCTCGCATCACGGAGATCTACGAAGTCAGCAGCGTTGTCGAAATCTACGACAGCGCCGCGGGCGCGTCGAGCGCGCTCGCCAGCAGCAGTCTCTGGATGCTGATGCAGAGTTCCGGAATATACGACGCCTACCAGATCGGCAGTGGTGTCGTCACGGCAACCCGCGCGGGCGTGTACCAGTGTGATTTCTGGTCTGACGTCACGTCGTATACGCAGGTGATCAACACGGGCCGCTTCAACCTCATCGCCACGGTCACCGCTGGCACGAACGTGAGCGCCGCCGACATGCAGGGCGTCGCCAACACGCTCAACCAGTTCGTCCTGCAAAAGCTGAACGCGGCAGGCATCCAGTAGCCGCCGGATCGATACACCGCGCGCAGCCGGGGCACGCTGCGGCTGCGCGCCTACCCTCTCGACTGGCTTCTTCTTTGTGCTTATACTCTGATCAGGCGTCTTAGCCAGACGCGGTTCTCGCATCCCTGGCCCAACCATCACCGTCGACAAACGAGCCGTAGCCTCACCCGCACCCGATCGATAGATGCCGTTCTGGCGGCACAGGTGTTTTGTCTTTGCGACAAAGTGAACCGCCCTACTTGCACAAGGAGTTAGACGAATGCGCACGAAAACATTTTGGGCTGTACTGAGCGTAGGATTACTGGCCGGGCTGCTGGCACTGACCGCCCTCCCGGTGGGGATTGCAGATGCGCGCCAACAGGCCAGCCCCACACCGGGCGGTCTGGGCGGGCTTACCATCGCCACCGCGACGCCTGCCAGTGCCGCCCCCACCGACACCCCTGCCCAGACTGGACCGGGCGGGCTTCCGGTGCTGGGGGACGCGGACCTCGAAGCGCTGAACCTGGCTCCCGAGGACGTCCCGGCGCAGTTCGCCGCCAACCGCGAAGTTTCGACCTACAACCTGCCGGACCTGATCGAGCAGATTCGCCCGGCATCCGCCGATCTTGCGGACACTATGCAGGCGATCTCGGACGAATACGGCTGGCTGGTCTCCATCGGTGTGGCCTACACCGCCTGCGACGCGAGCCTGCCCGTCTCGAAGCTGTACAGCGAAGTCGGACAGCTTGCGGGCGTCGATCTGGCACGCGCCTTCATCGACGATCCGCGCCTGCCCCTGGTCTACCAGACGGTCGGCTACACAACCGAGCAGTCCGATCTGGCCGGGGTGCACGGCTGGCTGACCAGCATGCCCGCCACCGCGACCTGCTTCGATTCGGAGACGGAATACAACCTGAATTTTGATTATCAGGGCCTCCTGATCAGCGCCTCGGTCACGGTGAACGCCGCGACCGACCAGGCCCTGGTGGAAAATCTGCTCGGCCAGCTTGCGCCGATCCTCGTCGCCAAGGTAGACGCGCTCAACCCGGCGGGCTTCGAACCGACGCCCACGGGTGGAGTCGTCGCCGCGCCGACCGAAGCCGCGCTGCCCACCACCCCGGCCCAGCCAACGCCGAAACCCACCTCCAGCGGATTCACCTTCGGCGCAACGGCCACGCCCGCCACGTATCCCAGCGGGGATGATACGCTCCAGCAAATCGACGCCATCATGCCCACCATTGACGAGCTGGCGCTGCCGCAGCCGCCGTTCGTGCTCGACACCGAGCTGACCGGCATCTTTACGGCGGAGGATCTGGTCACGGATCTTCAGAGCCTCGGCATGACCGAGCTGGCGACGGCGGTCCAGCAGGCCAGCGCCGCGAACAACCTGCTGGGCGAAGTGACGTACGTGTGGGATACGGGCGACGCCTGCCCCGATACCGCCGGGCTGTCCGTCGAAAGCGACGTGGCCGTGTACGATACGCAAGCGCACGCCCAGGCGTATCTGGCCGACGAGGGCATCCGGCAGGCGTGGCTGAACACGGGTATCTTCCAGATGTATGACATCACCAACGGCGTGGTGACCGCGCAGGGGACCTTCACGAACCAGTGCGGCACGATGGCCGTCTACGGACAGGTGATCAATTCGGGGCGGTTCAACTTCACGGCGCTGGTGATCGCCTACTCGACCGCCAGCGAAGCGGATATGCAGGGCGTGGTCGATACGCTGAATCAGTTCGTGCTGCAAAAACTGACCACGGCGGGCATCGAGTAGCCCCGCTGATTCTTCCCGCGTCCATATAAACGACCGTAGGGGCAGTCATACACAAACTGCCCCTACGCGCATTCTGTACCTTGATTCTTGCTGGCGTCCGCTACGGCACGGCGGGTGCGCCATCCAGCTCCGCCGCGAGCGCCTCGGCGCTGATCACAGGCGCGTTGCACACGAAATTCTCGCACACGTAGGCGGCGGGCTGTCCGTCGCGCAGGGTGCGCATCCGCAGCAGCGCCGGAACCGCCGCCGATCCCGCGTCGCGCGAGGACAGCGCCACCAGCGCGCGCGGGCGGTACTTGCCGCGTATGGTCCGCAGCATGGCGCTCATCGCCGGGTCCGCGGGATCGCCAATCAGCGCGATTTCAACCGGGCGGCGCAGCCACAGGTCCAGCCCGATCAACATCTGCCCGAACGCGGACGGATATTCACTCAGCGACCCGCCGAGCGAACGGTATACCGCCAGCGCCGCGTCCTCGTAGCGCGTCTCGCCCGTATATCCGGTCAGCCGCAGCAGGTTATACGCCAGCAGTCCGCTGCCGGAGGGGATCACGTTGTCCTGCACGCTGCGCGGGCGCACGATCAGGTCTTCGTGGTTGTCGCTGGTGTCGTAAAAGCCGCCGTCGTCCGCGCGGAAATTGTCCATCACCACGTCCGCAAGCCGCTGTGCCTCGGCAAACCAGCGCATGTCGAACGTCGCCTGATACAGCTCCAGCAGTCCTTCGATCACCTGCGCGTAGTCTTCCAGGTAGGCGTTCAACCGGCTGAGGCCGTCGCGGTGCGTGCGCCGAAGCCGCCCGTCCGGCCCGACCATCTCGCCCAGCAAGAAGTTCGCGTTGGCGTGCGCGACCTCGCGGTACTCGTCGCGGTCCAGCACGCGCCCCGCCTCCGCGAACGCCGCCAGCATCATGCCGTTCCACGCCGTCAGGATCTTGTCGTCGCGGCCCGGCGCGGTGCGCTCCTTGCGTAGCGTGTACAGCACCGTCTTCGCGGCGGAGACGTCGTCGCGCATCTGCTCGACCGAAAGGCCGTGCCGCACCGCGACACGTTCCAGCATATCCGCCACGTGCAGGATATTTTTGCCCTCGAAATTCCCGTCCGGCGTCACGCCCCAGTACGCAAACAGCGCGTCGATGTTCTCCACCACGCCGCCGAGCGCGGTGCGCAGCTCGTCCGCGCCCCACACGTAATACTTGCCTTCCACGCCGTCCGAATCGGCATCCTGCGAGCTGTAAAAGCCGCCGCCCGGCGCGGTCATCTCGCGCAGCACCCAGTCGAGCGTGTCCTCGACCACGTCGCGCAGAAACGCCTCGCCGGAGATCTGCCACGCGTGCAGGTAGACGCGCGCCAGCAGCGCATTGTCGTACAGCATCTTCTCGAAGTGCGGCACCAGCCAGATCTCGTCCACGCTGTAGCGGTGGAAGCCGCCGCCAAGCTGGTCATACAGCCCGCCCTGCGCCATCTTGCGCAGCGTCAGCAGCACGATTTGCAGCGCCTGATCGTCGCCGGTCGCGTGGTGATGGCGCAGCAGGTATTCGAGATTCACGGGGTTCGGGAACTTAGGCTTGCCGCGCGTCAGGCCGCCGTTCACGGGGTCCGCGCGCTGGATCTGGTTGAGCGCCGCGTCCTCCAGAAGCTGCTCGGAGAGGAAATCCGGCTCCATCGCAGCGCCTTCCAACATGCTGCGGCTGAGATCGGCAGCCATCGTGCGCCCCGTCTCCTCGACCTGCCGCCGCTTGTTGCGGAACGCGTCCAGCACGGCGCCCATCACCTGCCGGAAGCTCGGCATGCCATAGCGCGGCTCCGGCGGGTAATACGTCCCGGCGTGGAACGGGTGCCCGTCCGGCGTCAGGAACACGGTCATCGGCCAGCCGCCCTGCCCCCGGTTGAAGATCAACGTGGCCTGCATGTAAATATCGTCGATGTCGGGCCGCTCTTCGCGGTCCACCTTGATGTTGATGAAATTCTGGTTCATGAACGCGGCGATTTCGGGATTCTCAAAGCTCTCGTGCGCCATGACGTGACACCAGTGGCACGCCGAATAGCCGATGCTGAGCAGAATCGGCCTGTCCAGGTCGTGCGCGGCCTGGAGCGCTTCCTCTCCCCACGCGTACCACTCCACCGGGTTTTCCGCGTGCTGCAAGAGGTATGGGCTGGTTTCGTGCTGCAAGCGGTTTGCCATAGGTGTGCCTTTCCAGGTGAAGAGAACGTCAAAAGAACGCTATATGTAATTATAGAAAATCCAGGTAGAGAGTCACAGGTGCGGGGATCGAACAAACGCGCCGGGCGGTTTCCCATCCCAGCGCGAGACCATGAAGCCAATATGAGCCAGTATGAATGGCGGCTAGACCAGCTTGGCGTCCAGCGTAATCTCGGGCACGGCGGCCAGCGCCTGCGACACGGGGCACGCGGACTTCGTCGCGTTCGCCGTATCCTGGAACGTCAGGTTGTCGATGTCGGGCACGTGCGCCTCGGTCACCAACTCGATCTTGGTGATCCTGAAGCCGGTCTCCACCTTGTCGATGTGAACCTTGGCCGAGGTCGAGATGCGCTCCGGCGGGAAGCCTGCGCGTGCCAACGCGCCCGCCAGCGCCATCGAAAAGCACCCCGCGTGCGCCGCGCCGATCAGTTCTTCGGGGTTGGTGCCGGGAACCTCTTCGAAACGCGTGCCGAAGCTGTAACCGCCTTCGAACGCGCCGCTGCCGAGCTTCATCGACCCTTTACCACCGGTCAGATCGCCTTGCCAGACTGCACTTGCATTACGGACGGGCATAGTTTTCCTCCTTGCTGCGTCGTCCCCTCACGATGTCTGCGGCCCGATCAGAGCGCAGACGGTTCAATGTGGATTGTAGCAGCAAGGCTCTCCGATCGGCGCACACAACGGATCAGGGCAAAACAAAACGCCGGGGGTGAAGGTTCGCCCGGCGTCTTGTCGAAAAACACACCTACTGTCTATTCCTGGAACGGTAGTCCGTTCCCCCACTCCGATGAAGCGCTTTCGCGGCTCCCAGCCCGAGTGGATAAGTCCCACAATCACCACTGTCTCCGCTAGAGACTTGTCCCCCACTACTTACAGCGCAGTGTGTTTTTCATCCCCCCAGACACGGTCACGCAGCTTACCCTCAGGCCCCACGCCTGTCCCCGAATTGCGCAACCACTTGTTTGGAGATGCACATCGTTTGCATCTGACATCATTCTAGGCGGTGCGCATTTCTGCCCAGATCAAAATCTTATAAAAAAGAATAAAAAACGTACGGACGGCTCTCTGTTTTCCGGCCTCGTAAGGGCGACAGTTGCACCCTTAACTTAATTTTTCGTCGTAAACGTAAACGGGCATGTCCATGCGGATCCAGTTGTCCCACAGCCACTTGGCATCACTGACGGTCAGGTTGACGCAGCCGTGCGACCAGTAGTAACCGAAGTTGTTGTGCCAGTAGACGCCGTGCAGCGCCTCGCGCCAGTTAAAGTACATGTGATAGGGGACCTGATCGAGCGAATAAAAATTGTCGCTGCCCGCCGCGCCTTCCATCGGCCCGACTTCCCACAGCAGGTCGATCTTCCAGGTTCCCACGTCGGTGCGCCATTTCTCCTCGTCCATGTCGCCCGTGGAGACCAGCGCCGCCATGTACGGCCAGTCGCCTTCGTACGCGATCAGGTTCTGCTCGTACGTGCTCACGCTGATCCAGTGCCCCGCGAACACGGTCGGCGGCGTGGGATGTACGATGCTCAGGTTCTTCTGGTTGGTCCACTGATCCGGCCCGACCAGATGCCAGTCCCACTCGCCCACGGTGACCGTCGCGTAGATGTTGACCAGATCGAAGCGATCCAGCGAGCCGGATAGCGTGCAGTTGCGTGACGCGCCCGGCGTCAGCGACGTGCAGTGATCGTAGATCGCCCAGGCGAACGGCATAGGGATGCTGTTGACGATCACCCCGGTCAGCGTGGAGGGCTGCGCGTAGATCGCGTGTTCCAGCGACGCCCAGCGCCCGGGCCGGATCTCCGCCCAATCGCCGCGCGTCTGGATCACGTTGACATAGGCGCTGCGCCCCGCCGTGAGCACTTCGATTTCGTCGCCATCGGGCGCATCGTACAGGGGAACCTCGTCCGCGTCGAAGTAAATAAAGTCCTCGTCCGCGATCACGCCCAGATCGAACGGGATCTGCGTCACGTCGGGATAGGGCTGGGCCGCCATCGCCGCGTCGCATTCCGGCGTGCTGAGCACGTCGATCGTGATCCCGGCGCAGGCAGGGTGGCCGCTGTTCAGCCGCGACCGGTCGGCAGGCACGATGGGCCGGAACGCAGTGATCGCCGGACCCTCGCTGCTGGCTGTAGGCTGCGGCAGCGTGCCGGAAGCGGAATCGCTCAAAGCAGCGCCGGACGCATCCGCCGCCGTCTGAGCGGCGTGCACCGGCAGGGGCGCGAACAGGCTGGTCACAATAAAAAGGGGCACGATCAAACGATACAACGTCATGTGTCCTCGTCCCGGTATGTCACAGGGTATTCCTTATGATAGCGCAGTTTGCGGACCCCACGGCGCAGCGTCAGACAATCGTACTGTGAACGGTCCCCAGGTGCGGATCAGGAAGCTGTTCTCTCATTTCGTGTTTCGCATGTGGGCAGGCGCTGTTAAAATGAGGGAAAGTTGCGGCGACATGGAAAGCGAGCGAGGATGCACGTCTTACCTACAGCCAATGCGTCACTCCAGGTCGAACACCCCACACCCGATGTTCATTTTGACTTTGGCAATCCGCGTCTCTACGCTGCCGTAGATGGGCAGGCGAACATCACGCGCTTCCAGCTTCCCGAAGGCATCCCCATCCTGGCCGGATGGAAAGTCGAAGCGCGGCTCGATGGCGCGGAAATTGAGTGGGAGCACGCAGAAGCCGCAGGCCGCTCGTGGACGCTGTCCGGCACGGCGGTGGGCGCGCGGATCACCGTGCGCACGGCCTGCGACGGCGACTCGCCCGCGCTCTATCAGGTCTGGACGGTGACCAACCCCGACAGCACGCGCCGCGTGTTTACGCTCGGCATACAGGCGACGTTCGACCTGCGCACGCCGGTCGTGCACGTTGGGCCGTCCGCGCCTGCCGCGCGCATGTACCGCTTCCTGCGCGAGCATCCGCTGCCGCGCGTCCTGTTCGGCACGCGCCGCTGGAGCTTGCTGAACTTCGTGGGCGAATATCAGAAACGCATCCACGCGAGTTCTACCAAAGCGCTGGAGATCACCGCCGTGAACGATGGCTTCGTCGCGCGCGGCGACCTGACGGCGACGCTGCGCGCGGGCGCGGTCCCGGCGCAGTGGCAGCCCGGCGCGACGGACATCAGCGCGCAGTATCGCGGCCTCGTCCCCGCGAACGGCACGTATACGCTGCCGTTCGTGATCGCGGCGGGCGACAGCGCCAACCCAACCGGCTACCGTGACGCCTTCGAGGACGCGGACGCCTACGCGGATTGGCTCGCCGGGTGCTTCGAGCACGAAGATCTGCTGCTGCGCAGCATGTACGCCGCGTGCGTCAACGTGGCCGTGTCGTCCTACAAGGAGCTGCCGAGCGGGTTCGCCGGGCTGTGGGCCGGACCCGGCTACAACTACCCGCCGCGAACCTACTTCCGCGACAGCTACTGGACCGCCCTGCCGCTGCTGCCTTACCGCCCGCGATGGGTGCGCAGCAGCCTGCTGACCCTGGCGGCAGGCGTGCACGGTGACGGTCGCTGCCCCAGCGGTCTCATCGACCTGACCATTCTGCCCTTCAGCGACCAGGAGCAGGAGGGGGCTGCCGATTGGCTCTCCGATCACCAGGATTCGCCCGCCTATTTCGTGCTGCTGCTGCACGATTACCTCGCCTGGACCGGCGACCGGGGCATTCTGGACGAGCACGTCCCGGACGGGCGCACGCTGTGGTCCTGCGCGCACGACTGCCTGAACCGTCTGATCGCCACCCCGGCCAAGGATCGCGCCCCGAACGACTGGGCCGACAACGTCTTGCGCAGCGAGTGGGTGACGTACGATCTCGCGCTGCTGCACGGCGCGCTGCTGGCTGCTTCGGCCATCGCGCGCAGCGTGGACGATCCCGACACCGCCGCGACCTACAACCACGACGCCCAGCACATCGGCGAGCTGCTGCAAATCCACCTGTGGGATGCCGAGCGCGGTTATTTTGCGGACTACCGTCGCACCGGGGATTACGGCGGATCGCCCTTCCTCGAAGATCACCTGCCGCTGGACAGCCTGATGGCGCTGCGCTTCGGCGCGGCCAATCCCGATCAGGCCAGCCGCGTGCTGCTGGCCGTGCGCGACCGTCTCGAAACGCGCAACAACATCGAGCAGCATTACGGCGACTGGGGCGTGATGGCCTGCTGGCCCCCCTACCATCTGCGTGCCGACCTGTTCGGCAAGTCGGCAGACCCGCTGCGCTACCACAACGGCGCGGTGTGGCCCTACCTGAACGCGATTTACGCGCAGTTACTGCTCGAACGCGACGATCCGGGTTGGCGCTACCCGCTCAGCCGGTGGTGGGAAGTCCAGCTCGAAAAGGGATGGCTGACCCCGGTCGAGTTTTTTGCACCGCCCTTCCCGCCCGGCGCGTTTTTACAGGGCTGGAGCGGCATGGCCGCCAGCGCGATGCTGGTCGGCGGCGCGGGGGTCACGCCCACGCTCGGCGGGACATTTGAGCCACGCATGCCGCCGTGGGGCCCCACCACGTTCCGCAATCTGAACATTCACGGCGTCGAGCGCACGATCACGGTGGACATGGAAGCGGAGGAAAGCAGCGACGACGACACCAGCGCGCCGGAGCCTGAAGACGACCCCGGCGCGATCGAATCATAAGCGGCGCGGATCAGCGTTTACTGCCAGTGCAGATCGAAGGCTGTCACCTCGCCGCCCTGGCTGCGGCGCGGCGTTGAATCGTCATAGGCGACCGTGAAATAGGTCTGCGGCGGCAGATGGTGGCGCAACATGCCGTACAGCAGGCCGTACACCAGATCGTCGGGATAGGGCACGCACGCCAACACGCGCAGGTGGCCCGGCCCCAGTTCTTCGTAACCGTACTCGCCCACGCTGCCGCCCCGGTGGTTCAGCCGGTGCACCTCGTTGAAGTGTTCCAACGCCTGCGCCGGGTCCAGGTCATCGTAATGATCTGGAAGCCGCATGTAATCCGCCGCGGCAATGCCGATCCCCACGAAGTCGAACATGGCGCTCGGATCGTTGACCGCGATGTCGTGCAGAGCGTCCAGCGCGGCCTGCACCGGATACCACCCATCAGGGTTGATATCGGCCAGACCGTGATACTCCAGGTACGGCATGATACTTTCGGAAGTCAGGCTGTAAAAGAACGACAGCAGCGCAGCGCCACTTACCTCGCTGCGTGGATCAAAAGCGGCGAACGAATCCATGTCTTGTTTGCCCCCATAAAAAGAGAAAAATCATTTCGTTTCAACTCTATCTTAAGCCTCCATCCATCAAAAACCCCTTAAAAATGACCCGACTTTCGTAAAGCTGCGCGAAACACGTTACCAAAGCACAATATCAGAGCGACTGCCACAGAATGAACGACGGATCCGCGCACGCCCATCTCACCAATCCGAACTACACCCCGCCTCGCGCCCGCGCCCCGGCCATCCGCACGACGTGTGCTTGTGCGGGGCTTACCGTCCGCGCTACAATCACGCCATAGTGGACGATCCTTGCACCCGCGCATAACACGCAGACAGGACGGACCCTTGTGACGGCAGCCTCCCTCCCCATGACTGGCAAGACCTGCATGGTTACCGGCGCAACCGGCGGCCTCGGCTACCAGACGGCGCTGGCGCTGGCCCGCCAGGGCGCAGAGGTGATCGTCGTGGGGCGGAACGCCGCCAAAGGCCGCGCCGCGCTCGATAAGATCCGCGCAGCGACCGGCAGCGACGCGATCACCTTCATGCAGGCGGATCTCGCGTCTCAGACGAACATCCGCGCGCTGGTCGATCAGTTCCACGCCGCGCACGACCGGCTCGACGTGCTGGTGAACAATGTGGGCGCGCGCTTCAAGGAGCGTCGCACCAGCCCGGACGGTATCGAGATGACGTTCGCGCTCAACCACCTCGCGCCCTTCCTGCTGACGCATCTGCTGCTGGATACGCTCAAAGCCAGCGCCCCCGCGCGCATCGTGAACGTGGCCTCCGGCGCGCACTACGACGCCGCACCCAATTTTGACGATCTGCAAAACGCGCGCGCTTACGATCCCGGCAAGGCATACCGCGAGTCGAAGCTGGCGAACGTGTGGTTCACCTATGCACTGGCGCGGCGGCTGGCAGGCACGGGCGTCACCGTCACCGCTGCCGATCCCGGCAACGTGTGGACCAGCTTCTTCACGTCGGCGCGGCTCAACCCGCTCAAGCTGATCTACCTGCGGCTGCGCGCGTCCAGGCCGGAAGACGGCGCGAAGACGATCGTTTACCTCGCGTCCTCACCCGACGCGGCAGGACTCACCGGCCAGTATTTTTACGACAGCCAGCCTGCGCGCTCGTCGGCGCTCTCCTACGACGAAGCCGCTGCGGAACGGTTGTGGACTGCCAGCGAGTCGCTGCTTGGGCTGGGCGCGCCGGGCGCGGAGGCGCGCGGTCCAGAGTGAGTGCGTATAATACGAATAGACCGTGATCGTCACGGATAGATGTTTATTGGCCCCGTGCGCGGCGGGCCGGAACCGGCTCCGCGCGTGGGATGAATGGCAGTCGCCTGCGGTCGCAGGCGCACAGCCAGCAGAAATAATGGGTCTTTAAAGGCTTATAAGGAGGTACTACGTTGAAAGAGTACGGGATCTACATCAACGGCAAGTGGGTTCCTTCGGAAAGCGGCCAGGTATTCGAGACCGTCAGCCCCATCGACGGTAAGGTGCTGGCAACCTTCCCTAAAGGTACTGCCGGGGATGTTCACCGCGCCATCGATGCTGCCGAAGCCGCCTTTCCCATGTGGAAACGTACCCCTGCCCCCAAGCGCGGCGAGATCCTCCTGCGGGCGGCGCAGCTCATGCGCCAGTACAAGCAGGAGCTGGGCGAGTTGGTCACCAGCGAAATGGGCAAGGTCATTGCCGAAGGTAAGGGCGACGTTCAGGAAGCCATCGACTTCATGGAGTACATCTCCGGCGAAGGCCGCCGTATGCTGGGCGAAACAACGCCCTCCGAACTGCCCAACAAGTTCTGCATGACCCTCCGCCAGCCGATCGGCGTCGTGGGCTGCATCACGCCTTGGAACTTCCCCATGGCGATCCCGACCTGGAAGATCGGCGCAGCGCTGATCTCCGGTAACACCATCGTCTTCAAGCCGTCGAGCCTGACGCCGCTGTGCGTCGCGCGCCTGATCGAAATCCTCGAAGAAGCCGGACTGCCCCCGGGCGTCATCAACTACGTGACGGGCGGCGGCGGCTCCGTGGGCATGGAGATCGTGAAGAATCCGCGCGTGAAGGCGATCTCGTTCACGGGCGGCGTGCCGACCGGGCGTGAAATTTACGCAGCGGCGGCGCAGCACCTCAAGCCGGTCGAGCTGGAGCTGGGCGGCAAGAACCCGCAGATCGTCATGGAAGATGCCAACTTCGATCTGGCGATCGAAGGCGTGCTGTTCGGCGCGTTCGGCACAGCAGGCCAGCGCTGCACAGCGACCAGCCGCCTGATCATCCACGAACCGGTCTACGACGAGGTGTTGGGCCGCTTGATCGAGCGCACGCGCAATTTCAAGATCGGTAACCCGCTCGATCCACGGATCGACGTGGGCCCGGTGGCCGACCAGGGCCAGCGCGACTCGATCATGGAATACATCGAGATCGGCAGGGGCGAGGCCAATCTGGCGCTGGGCGGCGAGCAGTGCACCGGCGGCGAGTACGACAAGGGTTACTACATCCAGCCGACCATCTTCGAAACCGAGCACGGCTCGCGCATCAGCAAGGAAGAGATCTTTGGCCCGGTCCTCAGCGTGATCAAGGCCAAGGACTTCGAAGACGCGGTCCGCATCGCCAACGACATTGAATATGGCCTGTCGTCGTCGATCTATACCCGCGACGTCAATCTGGCGTTCCGCGCGGTGGATATGCTGGAAACGGGCATCACCTACATCAACGCCCCGACCATCGGCGCGGAAGTGCACCTGCCCTTCGGCGGCACGAAGAACACCGGCAATGGCGGGCGCGAAGCGGGCACCAGCGCGATCGATGAGTTCACCGAGATCAAGACGGTCTTCGTGGACTACAGCAACCGTCTGCAAAAAGCGCAGATCGTGGACGAGTTGTAGAACGCAAGCACGCCCTTCGCTTGCGTCAAACCGCCCTCGAATGAGGGCGGTTTTTTGTTTCCACAGGACAGCATTAGGAGCGCAAGAATCAAAAAACCCGCCTGAGTAGGCGGGTTTTTGTAGGCTGGGGGACCTGGATTTGAACCAGGACTGACGAATCCAGAGTCCGCTGTTCTGCCGATTAAACTATCCCCCATCGACGAGTTGCATTGTAGCACCCGACGGGGCGCTTGACAAGGGTGTTTTGTGGAAATTAACCCAATTTTCCGCCGTTCGCGGCGCGGCTACAGCGCGTCGTGCGGCCCTGCCCCGGCACGTGCGCGGTCGCGAACCGTGTCCGGCGTGCCGCCCGGCTGGTCGGGATTCAGGGCCGGGCGTTCCAGCCGCTCGCCCATGATCAGTTCCTCACCATCCGGCGCGATATCTTCCACGCGGTAGTCCTGGCTGCGGCGCGAGTAATACCACAGCGCCAGCAGCAGCGCGCCCAGAGCAACCATCACCAACAGTCCAACTGCGAGTTCCATACCAGTACCTCCTCATCTCTCAATTTCATCTTACCGGAGGTGCGCCACGCGGAAATGAACCGGCCAGCGCATCTTCGGATAGGCACTTTGGGCCGTCGAGCATCGGGCAGCCGTAGGTTGGCTTCAACAAAGCCGTTTCCCTATATTCTGGAAGATACCAACCCAGCTTTAAGGAGAGTACAGGAATGAAGCGTGTGTTGAGCGTATTGGTACTGGTTGCCCTGGCTATTGCCCCGGCTGCGGTATTCGCGCAAACCGAAGAACCCGAAACGATGACTTTTACCTCCGCTGACGGGCTGCTGACCTTGCAGGCTCCGGCAGAGTGGGATTCGGAAGAACTTCCGGCGGAAACCGGGCTGCCGGGCGTCCAGTTGGCAAGCTCACCGGAAACGCTGGACCGGCTGATCAATGGCGGCGCGTTGGAGAGCGGCGAGCAGGGCGTGGTGGTCATGCTGATCCCCACCGATCTGATGGAACTGATAGGCATTCCGGTGGCGCAGGACGGCACGGCGTCGGATCTCGCCAGCGCGTTCGCCTATTCGTTCACGGGCGTTGAGCCGGGCGCTGCGGAAGCCACCGCCGAGCCGGGCATGATGGCGACCGAAGATCCCTTCGCCAGCAACACCAACGTGAGCGCGGTCCAGACCGAAGAACTCAGCAGCGGCGTTGAGGCTGCCTCGGTGACTTACGCTGATTCGCTGAGCGAAGGCTCAATCGTGGCCTACGAGTTGAAGGACGGCCTCGCGGTTGTGATCATCAGCATTGTCGTGCCGGATGAATATACCGACGCGTTCCACCAGCAGATCATCGATCTGGCGAGCACCATTCAATATGCCGGCGAACCGGAAGATCTCGTGGCTGCATTGATGGGCAGCATGGGCGTCGAGCCAACCAGCCCTGACATGAGCACCGCCGAACCGGATGCGATGATGCCCGCAGCGACGGAAGCCGTTGCCGGATAAGCACGCTTTAGCGTGGCACAAAATCAAGGAGCGCGACCTGAAAAGCCGCGCTCCTTATGATTCTCAGCAAGCCTCAGCCCAGTATCCCTCTACCGCACCGTGATCGTGCTCAGCAGCACGCTGTCGCCCAGCGCCTCGCCGTCCGCGTCCGTCACCATCAGCCGCCCCCCGTCGGGGCAGTCGCCGGAGGGACACGACCACAGCCCGGTCCGCAGTTGGTACTCACCCGGCGCGAGCGCATCCGGCAGTTGCAGCACGTACTCATCGCGGACGAAGCCGCCGGTCGGCCAGTCGATCAGATCGCCGGGATTTTGCTTATCGACCTGCGCGAGCGGCGGCCCGCCCGTCGAAAAATGCAGGAAGCTGTTCAGATCGCTGCCGATGTACTCGCTGGCATACCAGTAGATCGTTACGTCCAACCGCCCGCCAGGGGTCGCCGCGCCGTCGATGTCATATCCGATCAGCGTAATCGTATCGCCCAGGCGCGCATCAACCGTATGCTGCGCCAGCTTTGCCTCACCGGGCGCGGAATGCA
>NZ_DAISHJ010000094.1:19388-20096 GCF_036822615.1 Aggregatilinea sp.
CCTTCGCGCATAAAGACCGCCGCCAATCCCGCGATTAGCACCAGCGCGGCGGCCCCGGCCAATGGACTCCAGGGAACAACGTGCGCTGCGGTCGATGGTGAGGCCGCGCCGTCCGGCATTCCCCTGCGCCGCCCGATCACCAAACCCGCCGCGACCGTGCCGAGCATCGCCGCCCACGTCAGCCCGTCCGCCAGCCAGCGCGCGGGCGTCCGTTCCAGCGACAGTCGGATCGTATGGGTGCCCGGCGGCACGCTGAACGTGATCAGGCCGTGCGGCTGCGAGGGTGTGATCGGCGTCTCGTCACCGTCGATGCGCGCTGTCCAGCCTGCGAAGTAAAACGTAAGCACTTCGAGCGTCACGCCGTCCGGCGCGTCGATCCGCCATTCGTCGTGTTCCGGGCCGTGATCGAGCAGTGTGAGCGTCACGTTGTCCGGCAAAATGTCGCGGTGCGCCTTATCGACCGGGTACCCGTCGGCGTAGTCGGACAGCAGGCGGTTGGTCGGATCGGGGATCACGTACACGTCGGCGGGCAGAAATTCGTTGGTGACCGTCGTGCCGTCGGGCATCTCCCCGCTGACTTCGAGCGCGTGGTAGCCTGCCACGGATGTATCGACCGCGTTCAGCCGCCACGCCTCGGAGATCTTCCACAGCGGTATCGACAGCGCGACCGGCGCGACCAGCAGCGGCACGAGCGCCGCCGCCCCGCTC
>NZ_DAISHJ010000095.1:0-7753 GCF_036822615.1 Aggregatilinea sp.
TGGTCAACAACGCCGGGCTGGAAGTGATCATGCCGCTGGACCAGCTCGACCTGTTCACGCTGGACCTGATCTGGCGCGTCAACGCGCGCGCCCCGGTCGAGCTGACCACACGGCTGCTGCCGCTGCTGCGGCAATCGGGCGGCGCGTCGATCATCAACGTGACGTCGATCCACGACACGATGCCCTACCCGCACAATGCGGCCTACTCCATGACGAAGGCCGCGCTGGCGATGTTCACCAAGACCGCCGCCGTGGAGCTGGCCCCGGACGGGATCCGCGTCAACAACCTCGCGCCGGGCGCGATCGAGACGGACATCAACCGCGAGGTGCTGGACGAAATCGGGCGCGACAAGTTCGCGGAATGGATCCCCGCTGGGCGGGTAGGCCAAACGCGCGAGATGATCGGCCCGGCGCTGTTCCTGGCGTCTCCGGCATCGAGCTACATCACGGGGGCGACGCTCTACGCGGACGGCGGCTACTTGCAGCATCTCGTGCGCTACCGGCCCGACGCCTGATCGGGCGCTGCTAAGCAAGATTCTCGCTTTATAGGGAGCATAAGGGGAAGGCGCTTTGCCGCGCCGCTGCCCACTTACAGTTGCAGCGCGTGCGGGATGCAGAAGGTTAAACCACTGCATCCCGCATGAGTCGAGCAGAGCGGAGCTCAAAGTCGATATCCGAGCTTACGCCTGCCGCAAAATCGCTTCCATGCGCTTCTGTACTTCAGCGCCATATTCGGGGTGCGTGAGCACGTAAAACTGGCGGTTTTGGATGGCCCGGAACGTAGCCTCCGCAACCTCTTCGGGCGGCATTCCTCCGTCAACAGCCTTGTGGAAGTTCGCCACCATCGTATCCGGCAGCGCGAAGGTCTCATCCGGCAGATTTTGCAGCTCGGGCGGGCGGTTGCGCTCCGCATCTGCGATGCGCGTCTTGACGAAGCCGGGGCACACCACCGTCACCCCCGTCTTGACTTTGCGCTGCGCAAACGAATGGTAGAGATTCTCCGACAGCGCCAGGACCGCGTGCTTGGTAACCTGATACGGCGCCAGCGGGTGATAGGGCACCAACCCGGCGGTCGAGCAAATGTTGACGATGTGCGATTCCGTATTCTGCGCCAGCATGATCGGCACGAAGGTATGCAGGGGGTAGAGCATGCCCCACAGGTTCACGTCGATCACCCATTCCCAGTCGGCCAGTGAGCTTTCCCAAACGCTGCCCCCCGCGGCAACGCCTGCGCTGTTGACCAGCAGATCGACGCTGCCAAACGCATCCAGCGTTGCTTCTGCCAGGGCATTGATGTCCGCTTCCTTCGAGACATCGGCCTGAATGCAGTACGTGGTGGCGCCTGTTGGTTCAAGGGCTTGCGCGGCGTACATGAGGTTGTCGTAATTGATGCCCGACAGCACAACAATCATGCCCTCACGCGCGCACCGCTCCGCGATCGCAAAGCCGATGCCGCTTGAAGCACCGGTAATCACAGCCACCTTGTCCCGAAAATGCTCCACGGTCGATCTCTCCTTCATGCGAATGAAATAGAAAGACTACCTACCCACACTGACACGAGCTATGATAGATCTGTCTTAAGATACAATCAACCATTCCTATCCGGCATTCGACTTCCCAATGAAGCCAAAATGGAGACCCGCGTAACCGTATCGCACCTGCACCGGGGTCGCGCGCTGGCACAGGATCTGCGACACTAGTCGGGAGTGCGCCGCGCGACGTCACGACTCTTACCCTGTTACCCGCCACACGTTTTTGGGAGCGCCCTATGTTGAAAAATATGGACATTCACATCCGCGATCCGTTCGTGCTGCCGGTGGTGGCGGAGCAGCAGTACTACCTGTACGGCACGACCGGGGCCGAAGCCTGGACGAATTCTGCGTCCGGCATCGACTGCTACACCGGCGCCGATCTGGAAACCTGGGAAGGGCCATTCCCCGCCTTCCGGCCTCCGGCGGATTTCTGGGCCGATCGCAATTTCTGGGCCCCCGAAGTACACGCTTTTCGCGGGTGCTACTACATGTTCGCCAGCTTCAAGGCTGAGGATGCGCGCCGGGGAACGCAGATTCTGGCAGCCGCCGCGCCACAAGGCCCCTTCTTGCCGGTCAGTGACGGGCCGGTGACCCCACGTGACTGGGAATGCCTGGACGGTACGCTGTTTGTGGACGCCGAAGATCACCCCTGGATCGTGTTCTGCCACGAGTGGGTGCAGGTCGGGGATGGGGAAATCTGCGCGCTGCGCCTCAGCGACGATCTGGCGTCTCCGGTAGGACAGCCGCACCTGCTGTTCCGCGCCTCCGAAGCGCCCTGGGCGCAGGAAGTCAACTCGAAGGGCCGGAGAGGCTATGTAACCGACGGACCTTGGCTGCACCGGCTGGCAAGCGGCGAACTGATCATGTTGTGGTCCAGCTTCAGCGCAGGCGGTTATACCGTCGGGATCGCGCGGTCCGTTTCCGGCGGCATTCTCGGCCCCTGGGAGCAGGTGCCCGATCCGCTGTACGCGGGCGATGGGGGGCACTGCATGGTGTTCCGAACCTTCGACGGCGGTCTCTTCCTGGCCTACCATCGCCCCAATCCGTTTCCTGACGAGCGCCCCTATTTCGTGCCTCTGCGCGAAACCGCGTCGGGGCTGGAAATCGTCTAAAAACAGAGTGGTACTGCCTGTCGCCCCACCGGCACGAGAAGCGCGCGGTTGAATCGCGCGCTTCGTTTCCGCCCATGTAAGTCCGGCCCTACGGAAACAAATTGAACACCTTACTTGACGGCTAATGCGATTCGTCGTATTGTAGTGATACGTAACACTGATACGTATCCACAAGATCAATACTGTTTTGGATAACTTTTAGCGCGGTGATTTAGACCTATGCAAAAACGGAAACCGACGCAGGCCGACGTAGCCCGGTTGGCCGGAGTGTCACAAACAACAGTTTCTTACATCCTGAACAACAGGCCGGTCAACATCCCCGAAGAAACACGGCAGCGGGTGGTGGCCGCAATGGACTCGCTGGGCTACATCCCCAACCGCGCGGCGCGCACCCTGCGCACCAACGAAACGCACACGATCGCCTGCATCATCCCGGAAATCACCAATCCGTTCTTTTACCCGGCAGTGCGCGGCATCCAGGACGTCGCCGAAGCTCACGACTACGATCTGGTCGTCTACAACTCCGATCTGTCCGCCGCCAAAGAGCACAAGCTCATCCGGTCCGTGCAGTATTCGCACGTCGATGGGCTGATCGGCTTCTTCGTTCACCTGACCGCCGCTGATTTCCAACCGCTGCTGAACCAGGGCATCGCAGTCGTCAAGTCGGAACTGGGATACGTCGATTACCGCGATCTGCCGCTGGACACCATTTACGTCGATAACATCCGGGCGGCGTCGGCGGTCGTGACGTACCTGATCGAGCAGGGACACCGCCGGATCGCCATGTTGGGCGGCAGCGCCGCCACCCCGCGCGACTTCCGTATTCGCGGTTACCGCCAGGCGCTGATGGAGAACGATATTCCACTGGATGAGGCGCTCATCGTGGGCGGCGAGTTCACGGTCGAAGACGGGTATACCAAGATGAAGGGGCTGCTGGAGCTGGATAACCGCCCCACAGCCGTATTCGGTGCCAACGACCTGCTGGCGATTGGGGCACTGCGGGCCATCAAGGACGCGGGGCTGCGCGTGCCGGTAGACGTGGCCGTGATGGGCTTCGACAACATTCTCGCGGCGCAGCTTATTTCGCCCCAGTTATCGACCGTGGAGCATTTCCCCCAGCTTCTCGGTGAACGCGCCGCCACGATGCTGTTCGAACGCCTGAATGGAACCGCGCCCAAACACGGGCGCAATCTTGAACTACCGTTTGAATTGGTGTTCCGCGAAACCACATAGACTGCCAGAGCGAGCACTGTACGCGGATCTGCCGGATGAGGAGGCGCAATCAAGTCGAATTAGTTTTGTCATTTCGTGACGGCCCTACCCGGGCAGTCGCCACGCCCGTAATTTACTAAATGCTTGTACGGAGGAAAACATGTCAGAGAAAGATATTAAACTCAATCGTCGCAGCCTGCTCAAACTGCTCGGAGCCAGCGCAACCGGGGTCGCCGTCAACAGCTTCGTTCCGGTGGGGCGTCCCCTCTTTAATATCAACAGGGCCCAGTCCACGACGCTGCGGATGCTGTCGCACTCCAGCCCCCAGACCGAAGTCTATCGCCGGGCCGGTGAAGCGTTTACGGAAAAGACCGGCATCAAGCTCGAAATCACGGAATGCCCCTTCAGCGAGCTTCAACCGAAGATGATGACCGAGCTGCTGGCGGGCACCGGCAAATACGATGTCTTCCCCATCACCAACGCGATCCTCTACTCCGCGACCAACTACATGCTCAATCTCGAAGACATGTACACGGACGCGCTGACCGCCGACCTGCCCCCGGCAGGTATCGAGCACTGCCGCAGCATCGAGGGCGAACTTAAGGCCGTGCCGACGCTGTCCTCGCTGCCCGCGAACTTCTACCGCACCGATCTTCTGGAAGAAGCCGGGATGGAAGTCCCGACCACCTGGGACGAGTTCGTCGAAGTCGCCAAGGCGTGCACGCTCGAAGCATCCAGCAGCCGCCCGAAGGTTTGGGGCGCCCTGCTCGAAGGCAGCGCCAAGGCCGTGCAACCCGCCGTCAAGCTGGTGGGTTGGTTCTATCAGGCGGGCGGCAGCATCGTCGATGCCGACAACATGCCGACCATGAATATGGACGCGAATGTCGATGCCCTCCAATTCTTTGTTGACCTGATCCACGTCCACAAGGTCGCCCCGCCGGAAACGTCGGAAATGATCTACGAAGACGTGCATAACATGTTCATCCAGGGACGCGGCGCGACGGCGGTCAACTGGCAGTACATGGTGGGCATGGCGAACGACCCCGAGCAGTCGCTGGTCGTCGATCAGTTCGCCGTGGCCCCGGTGCCGAAGGGCGTGACCCAGGGCGTGAACATCGACCACTGGGTGATGGCGATCCCGTCCGATTCCGGCAATCAGGATGCCGCAAAAGAGTACATCAACCTCGTTCTGTCCGAAGAACACCAGCTCGATATGTTCAAGACCGAAGGCCTGTGCGCCCGCATGTCCGTCATGGACCCGTCCAACCCGGACGTGGCCGAACTGAACCCGTTCATCGATGCCTGGGTTGAAGAACTGAAGTGGGCGACTCCTCAGCCCAAGTGGAAGAGCCTCAACGAAGCGTGGCTGCGCCTGTCGTTCGCGCTGAACAGCGCCATCACGCAGTCGGCCTCGCCGAAAGAGGCGCTTGACCAGGCACAAGAAGAGATCATGTCGCTGATGGAGAGCTAGGCCAGGACGGTTCTCCCTTAGCGCCCCACCTGCGGGACGCTGCGCCCTGTCCGCCCGAGGACGTCGCGCGCAGCGGCCCGCCCCAACCGCGTTTACTCAAAGAATGACTAGCACAGATCGGGTAAGCTGTTCAATGCCCACAAATCATTACGCACCTGCCCACGGATCTGATCAGGCGGCAGAAAGCACTTTCGGCGCGTCGCGTTCGCGGTCCTTCCGCGAATGGGCGACCAAACACAGCGAGGCGCTGTTGGGCTATTCCTTTGTTGGCCCGGCCCTGCTGGTCGTCGGCGCCGTCATGATCTACCCCATTCTGTTCAACATCAATATCGCGCTCCGCCAATGGGACTGGTCCACGCCGTTCGATGCCCCCAAGCCCTACGTCGGCCTCACCAATTTTACGAATCTGGTGGGATCCGACCGGTTCGTGAACTCGCTGAAGGTCAGCCTGGAGCTGATGGTCTTCGCGCTGATTGTCGAATACCTCCTGGGGCTGGGGCTGGCGCTGCTGCTCAACAAACAGTTCCGGGGGCGGCGCATCTTCCGCACCATTTTCATTCTGCCCATGGTCCTGGCGCCGATCATCGTCGGTATTCAGTGGCGCTATTTGCTGTCGGGCAATTTCGGTGTGGTGAATTACATCCTGTTCCGGCTGGGCATCGAAGCGCCCGCGCTGCTCTCCGACCCCACCTACGGGCTGCCCGTGCTCGTGATGGTAGACAGTTGGATGTACGTGCCGTTCGTCTCGCTGATTCTGCTGGCGGGCCTGCAGCAGATCCCGCAGGAAGTTCAGGAAGCCGCCGAAGTGGACGGTGCCGGGGCATGGGCGCGCTTCATCCACATCACGTTTCCGCTGCTCGGCTCGTCTACCGCGATGGTGCTGATGCTGCGCAGCACGGAGGTTTTCCGCGCCTTCGACGTGGTGTACGTACTGACCGGCGGCGGACCCGAACGCTCGACGGAAGTGCTGGGTATTCTGCTCTATCGCATTGCATTCGGTGAGGGGAATTTTGGCTCAGCCGCCGCGCTCGCCATCATTATCAGCGTCATCGGCATGGTTATCGGGGGTGTGTTCCTCAAGATCGTGCACTCCGAGACGCGGCTGTTCTAGACGGCGGGGCCAGCGTCACGATCGCCCTGTTTCTCGCCCCACCCGCCCGCTGCCGCATATGCTGCGCGCCCGACTCAAGTGCACAGGAAAAACAGTATTATGACTGCTACCAGCCAGACCATTCCGCAAAACACCGCGCTGACGTCGATCGGCAAAGTCGTCCAGCAAACGCTGTTCTACTTGCTGTTGTGCGCCATCGCGTTCATAGACTTGTTTCCGTTCGTCTGGATTCTGCTCAGCTCGTTCAAGACGCAGCTTGAGATCTTCCGCTGGCCGCCCACCTTTCTGCCACAAAACTTCGTCTGGGATAACTACGCCGAGGCGCTGTCGCTGCTCCCCGCCGGGCAGCAGCCGGTGTCGGATATCCCCTACGGGCTGACCAACTCGGTCGTCGTGTCGCTGACCAGCACGCTGTTGATCCTGGTGCTGGGCGCGCTGGCGGGCTATGCCTTTGGCCGCCTGAAGTTTCCCGGACGCCGCGCGCTGCTGATCACGCTCATGATGCTGCGCATGCTGCCCGGCATCGTGCTGTCGGTGCCGCTGTTCATCCTGGCAACGCGCGTCCACCTGTTTGACAACCGCATCGCCCTGATCATCACCTATACGGCCTTCAACCTGCCGCTGGCGGTGTGGCTGCTGTCCGTATTTTTCCAGGAAGTCCCCACAGAGCTGGAAGACGCCGCCCTGGTGGACGGCTGCACGCGCGCCTCGCTGCTGCCGCGCATTTACCTGCCGCTGGCGCTGCCCGCGCTGGCGACCGTGGCGATTCTGAGCTTTTTGGCGACCTGGAACGAATTTCTGTTTGCCGTCACGCTCACGTCGTCGAAGGTGTCCAAGACGACCCCCGTCGCGCTGGCCTCGATGCAGGCCGCGTTCCAGACCCGCTGGGCCGTGATGACGGCAGGCGCGGTGCTCGCCAGCATCCCGGCGCTGCTGCTGCTGTTCTTCGCGCAGCGCTACATCGTGCGCGGCCTGACCTTCGGCGCGGTGAAAGGCTAACGCGAGACTATGAAACGCATCATTCTGGATACCGACATCGGCACAGACGTCGACGATGCGATGGCGCTGACCCTGTCGCTGTCCTCGCCGGAGATCAAAGTCGAGGGTATCACCACCGTCCACGGCGACGCCGCCCTGCGCGCCCGGATCGCGCGGCGGCTGCTGGCCCTGGCAGGCCGCGAGGACGTCCCGGTCGTGGCCGGGGCAAGCATCCCCTTGCAGCACCCGCTGCCACCGAACTTCCACTGGAACCCGCACCTGCGCGGGCACGAAGGCGTCGGGCTGCTGGACGCGGAGGAACTGATCCCCTCGCCGG
>NZ_DAISHJ010000095.1:7763-19992 GCF_036822615.1 Aggregatilinea sp.
ATGTCTTCCTCTTCATCGGCGACGGCATGGGCCTGCCGCAGATCAGCGCGGCCCGCTTCATCATCGAGCAGGCGCAGCGGCTGCCCGGCGAGCTGTCACTGGTCGCCATCGGCTCCCTGACCAACCTGGGCCGGGCGCTCCAGATCGAGCCACGCCTTCCAAACTGGATCCGCGACGTGACGATCATGGGCGGGCTGATCGAGCCGGAGAAGTTCCCCTGGCCGCCGATGTTCGAAACCAACCTGAACTGCGATCCGCTGGCGACGCAGTTGGTGTTTGCCGCGCCGTGGCCGATCACGCTCGTCCCGATCGAGGTGACCAGCCAGGTCTACCTGACCGCCGAGCACCGCGCCGCGATCCGCACCTGGGACAGTCCGCTGACCACCGCCCTCGTCGCGCTGATGGAACAGATGCAGGAGAGCTTTTCCACGCTTTCCAGCGAGGTAGGCATCACCGACGACTTCTACCAGGGGCGCACCTACCTGCACGATCCGCTGGCGGTCTATGCCAGCATCGCCTGCCAGTTCACCACCGTGCGCCGCATGGCGATCGGGCTGGACGTGATCGACGACGTGCTGCGCACCGTCGTTCAGCCGGACGGCGCGCCGACCATGCACGTCTGTGTTGACGTGGACGCCGGGCCGTTCGTAACCATGTGGATCGAGCGCGTCCGCGCGTTGGTGCGCGCCTGACTCATCCCTGCCAAAGAAAGAAGACTGAACCGGTTATGACCAACACGATTCTGGCAGAGCGTCCCGCGACCTACGCCGAAAAGGTTTACGCGGGCGTTCTGGGAAAAATCATCGGTGTCTATCTGGGGCGGCCCTTCGAGGGCTGGACCTACGACCGCATCACCCGCGAGCTGGGCGAGATCACCACCTACGTGCACGAGCGGTTTGGCCGCCCGCTGGTGGTCACCGACGACGACATTTCGGGCACGTTCACCTTCTTGCGCGCGCTGGCCGATCACGGCTACGACCCGCAGCTCACGCCCGAACAGATCGGGCAAACCTGGCTCAACTACCTGATCGAAAACCAGACCGTGCTGTGGTGGGGCGGCGTCGGCAACTCCACCGAGCACACGGCCTACATGCGCCTGAAACACGGCATCCCGGCTCCACGCAGCGGATCGATGGCGCTCAATGGCACGACCATCGCCGAGCAGATCGGCGCGCAGATCTTTATCGACGGCTGGGCCATGCTCGCCCCCGGCGATCCGGCCCTGGCCGCAGACCTCGCCAGACGCGCTGGCAGCGTCAGCCACGATGGCGCGGCAGTGCACGGCGCGCAGATGATCGCCGCGATGGAAGCGCTGGCCTTCACCGAGCCGGATCTGAACGTCCTGATCGACACCGCGCTGACGTTTATCCCGCCCGATGCCACGATTGCGCGCATGATCGCGGACATCCGCGAATGGCACGCTCAGTATCCCGACTGGCACACCGCGCGCGAGCAGATGCAGGCGCACTACGGGTACGATCGCTATCCCGGCGTGTGCCACATCATGCCCAACCACGGCCTGATCATTCTGGCGCTGCTGTACGGCAGCGACGACTTCGGGCAAACGATGACCATCGTCAACACATCCGGCTGGGACACCGACTGCAACGCGGCCAACGTCGGCTGCCTGTTGGGGATCAAGAACGGTCTGCGCGCGTTCGAGGGTGCGGTGGATTGGCGCGGCCCGGTGGCCGACCGACTCTATCTGCCCACCGCGGACGGCGGGCGGGCGATCAGCGACGCCGTCACCGAAGCGTACCACGTCATCGAGTCCGCGCACCGGCTGCACGATCGGCCCTTCACGCCCCCCAAGAACGGCGCGAAGTTCCACTTCGATCTGCCCGGCGCGGTGCAGGGCTTCCGTGTTGAGGAAGGCAGCGCCGGAGATGTAGTGAATGCGGAGGGGCACAGCCAGACCGGAACGCACAGCCTCGCCATTCACTGTCCTGCCGGTGAAGTCGGCCCGGTCTACGCCGCCACGCCGACTTTTATCCCGCCGGAAGCGATCGACATGGCCGGATATACCCTGCTGGCCTCGCCCACGCTCTACAGCGGCCAGGAGGTCACCGCGTGCCTATCGGCTCACGAGGACAACGCCGCCCCGCTCACTGTGGGCCTCTACATGCGTGTATACGGCACAAGCGATCGACTCGAACGGTGCGGCGGGCCCGAAGCGGTGCTGGCTCCCGGCGAACAGGCGACCCTGGTCTGGCGCGTGCCAGATACGCACGGCGCGCCGGTCGCCGAAATCGGCGTCGCAGTGCAGAGCAGCGCGACGCCCGCCGCGGCTTACCTGGACACGCTGACGTGGGGCGGCACGCCGGAGATCACCCTGGCGCGTCCGGCGGCGGATCGGATGATGTGGCGGCGCGCCTGGGTAGACGCCGTGGATCACTTCGAGGCGCAGTGGCCGGAAGCCTACCGCCCGATCCAGGATCACGGGCGCGGGATGCTGTCGCAGGGGACCGCCGACTGGCACGATTACCGCGCCTCCGCCGACATCGCCTCGCCGCTGGCGCAGGCGATCGGGCTGGGCGTGCGCGTGCAGGGGCTGCGGCGGTACTACGCGCTGCTGCTGGATCGCAGTGCCGGGGCGCGGCTGGTCAAAGTGCGCGATACGGAATCCATTCTGGCCGAAGCGGCCTACGACTGGTCGTTCAACACCCCCTATGCCGTCGCCCTGGAAGCGTGCGGTCCGCACCTGCGCGCCTGGATCGACGGCACGCTGATCTTCGATGTCGAAGATACGGACGCGCTGCTGCCAGGAGGTGGGGTCGCCCTGATATGTGAAGATGGCTGTCTTTCGACCGATGCCGTGCACGTCGTTCCCGTGTCACGAACTCAAGAAAGCGAGGCACAATGAGCAGCGAACAGACTGTACGCGTAGCCGGTGGGGGCCTCCTGATCGGCGAAGAAGCGCTGCCCCTCTACAGCGGCAGCGTGCACTACTGGCGGCACGAGCGCGAGCACTGGGCACGCGTCCTGGACGGCGTGCGGCAGATGGGCTTCCGCTTCATACAGACCTACATCCCCTGGAGCGCGCACGAAGTCGAGCAGGGCATGTTCGACTTCGGCCAGATCGATCCGCGCAAGGACGTCGCGGCGTTTCTCGACGCCTGCGCCGCCGCCGGACTGTACGTGCTGATCCGCCCCGGGCCGCACATCAATTCCGAGATCCCGTACTTCGGCTTTCCGCCGCGCGTGATCACCGATCCGCAGATCCAGATGCGAACCGCACACGGCACACCCGCCGTGCTGCCGCTGCCGGGCACACCTTTCACCGCCCCCAGCTATGCGAGCGAGGCGTTTTACGACGCGGTAGGCGACTATTTCGACGCGCTCGCCCCGATCCTGGTGCCCTACCTGTACCCGCGCGGGCCGATCGTGGCGATCCAGGCCGACAACGAGATGTCGCTCTTTTTTCGGCTGCGCTGCTATGACGTGGACTACCACCCCGCGTCCGTCGCCCTGTACCAGTCGTGGCTTCAGGAGAAGTATGGCAGCCTGGACGCGCTCAAAGCGGCGTACCGCCGCCCCGACCTGCAGCGCTTCGAGGATGTGACGCCGCCGTGCGCGTTCGACGCGCAAAAAGCCGCCGATCTGCCATATTACGTGGACTGGGCCGAATACCAGGAATATTACGTGCAGTATGGCATCGTCCGCACGCAAAAGATGCTTCAGGAACGCGGACTGACCGGCGTGCCGTACTATCACAACTACCCGGTCGCCACGCCGAGTACCCCCTTCCGGCCCGTGGCGCTCGAAGCCGAGCTTGAGATCGCGGGCGTCGATGCGTACCCGCTGCCGACGGAATATGCCGCGCTGAAGCGCGGCGTCACCTACATCTCGACCGTCAGCCACCTGCCGTTCATCCCCGAATTCGGGTCCGGCTCGTGGGCCTACTACCGCTCACCATCGGCGGACGAGGAGCGGTTCACCACGCGCACGGTCTTCATGCACGGCCTGCGCGCGATCAACTACTATATGCTGGCCGACCGCGACCGCTGGACCAGCACCCCGATCAAGCGCGACGGCGGCATCCGCCCCGACTATTTCCAGCTTTACGTCGACTGGAACCGCGTACTGGAGGATCTGCGATGGGACACTCTGCGTTCCGAGCGCGACGTGCTGGTACTGACGCCGCGCCTTTACGAGCGGCTGGCGTACACAGCCATCGAAGCCAGCTTCCCCAACCAGTTTTTAACCGATATTTACTACCGCCTCCCGGCAGACATCTTTGTCAGCGAAAAAACGCTCGACCTGCGCGACGCAATCCAACACCGCGCCCCGGCCTGGATGCAGGCGTTCGAAGTGGCGCTGCCCTCCGTGGGCGTGCCGTATGGGCTGGGTGACAGCGATCTGCCGGACGAGGCTCTGGCGCGGTACAAAGCAATCATCGTGCCGACCTTCGAATGGGCCGACGCACAGCTACTGGCGAAGCTGGAACGCTATGCGCGGAACGGCGGCAAAGTCCTCTGCGGACCGCGCTGGCCGCGCTATGACGAACAGGGCCAGCCGCTCGACGTGTGGCAGGACATGCCGCCCGCCCCAACATCCAGCGCGCCGCGCGTGGACTTTGGCGGCAGCGCATCCACCGGCCTGTGGGCGGAAGACGTCGATCTGTGGGATGAAAGCGGCGCAGCCTCGTTAGCGCTGGCGGCAGACGGCGAAGCGCCCAATGTGCCCTTCGCGCAGCGCGTCGCTTATGGCGCGGGGTCGATCACACTGGTTGCGGCGGCCTTCCCGCGCCTGGGCGCCATCGAAAACGGCACGCCCGCCGTGTATGCGGGCTGGGCGCCATGGCTGAAAGCGGTGCTGTCGGAGGCAGGCATCACGGCCCGTTGGCAGTGCAGCAATCCCGCGCTGGACGTAACCCTGCTCTCCGATCAAAAGCGCCGGTTGGTGTGCGTCGCAAACCCGCGCCAGGAAGCGCAAACCGGCACGCTGAGCATCCCCGACGTGCAATCCTGGCGCGACATCGACAGTCCCGGCGCGGCGGGCACAACCACCGGCAGCACCCTCATCGCGCAGCTTGAACCGTGGTCGGTCAAAATATGGGAGGTTAAGCGCTGATGTCCGGTTACCAACCCCAACAGTATACGCGCGAAGGCGGGCTGATGACGGGGCACATTGCGCTGCTCTCGCCGTGGGCCTCGTACATCGACGTGGAGCCGACTCAATGGCGGCGGCTGTACGATTGGCTGCTGCCCCCCAACCACGGCAATAACGATCTGTATATCCTGCACGACCAGGGCCAACTGCTGACGGTCAATCCCGTGTACGCCCGCAGCAAGTTCAACATCCCCGACCGGATCGAAAATCCGGCGGCGCTCGCGGAAACGCTGTACGCGCAGTGGCAGCAGGGCACGGTCGTGATCCTGGAACGCAACCAGTACCAGAGCTGGCTGGACGACATCCAGCGCGATGCGTGGCTGCCGGGCGACGATCTGCTGGCATACGGCCTCAAGGTCAAAGACTGCGCGCTGCGCTACGCGGAGGACGGCATCGTGCTCTACCCGTCGCCTTTCGACCGGTGGCACGACGTCCCGCCCGGTATGCTGACGAGCGTGGGGCACGCCCTGGCCCCGGACGCGGAGCGGCGCAGCGTGCTGTTCGCCGTGTATGATGGCGACGTCATCTGGACCAGCCTGATCCTGGGCGTTGAACAGGGGCAGGTCCAGTTCGTGACGACGCTGCCCGCCGACGCGTTGAACGTGCCGGGCGGAAACTGGAAGCAAGACTATCCGCGTCTGGTCTCGATCGCGGAGACCCTCGTCGGCCCGCTCCGGCTGGGGATCTTCTGCGAGCGCGCCACGTTCGAGTCGCTGGGGATCAGCCCGGCGCACTGGCAGGCATGGCGCGCGGCGCAGGAACGCGGCGACGTCATCAGCGCCCCGGTGCCCCTGAGCGCATTCAAGATTTCAGGCTAGCCGGGCCGATCCGCTCCGCCGAGCACCTTGAGCGAGTGCAGATCTCCGGGGAAGACGGGTCCCGGCAACCTTTGAACTGGTCCTACAGTGGGAGCAACAACGATGGGATTTTTCGCACGTGAAGCACACAGGCTGGTATGGCAGGAAAACCAGCATAAGGTATGGCTGCAAGCCTGGGGCGCGAACGGGCTGCGCGTCCGCGCCAATCTCGCCGGGCAGATCCTCGATCTACCCCAGGCCCTGCTGGACCCGGATGCCAGCGCGGAGGCCGAGATCGAGATCGGGGACAGCACCGCGAGCATTCGCAGCGGCGTGCTTCAGGCGACCGTCACACGGGACGGGCGGATCAGCTTCATCAACACCGAGACGGGCGAGACGCTGCTGGCCGAACGCGAGCGCGCGATGTATTACACGCCGCCCAGCCGCGACTTCAAGCGCCCACATGGACGCCTGTACCAGATCGAAGCGTGGTTCGAGGCGCAGCCGGGCGAGCGGTTTTACGGGTTGGGCCAGCACCAGCACGGCCAGCTCAACCAGGAAGGCTGCGTAATCGAGTTGCAGCAGCGCAACACCGAAATCTCCATCCCGTTCATGGTGTCCACGCGCAAATACGGTTTTCTGTGGAACAACCCCTCGATCGGACGCGTGGAGCTGGGACGCACGGCTACGCGCTGGGTCGCCAACGGCGCGCAGCAGCTCGATTACTACGTCACGTGCGGCAGCAGCTACGCCGAAATCCTGGAGCACTACGCGGACGCCACTGGCCATGCGCCCACCTTCCCTGACTGGGCGTCCGGCTTTTGGCAGTGCAAGCTGCGCTACGAAACCCAGGACGATCTGCTGAAGGTTGCCCGCGAATACAAGGCGCGCGGACTGCCGCTGTCGGTCATCGTGAGCGACTTTTTCAACTGGGCGCACATGGGAGACTGGAAGTTCCACCCCGAAGCGTGGCCCAATCCGGCGGCGATGGTGAGCGAGCTGGAAGAGATGGGCGTCAAGCTCATGGTGTCGATCTGGCCGACCGTCAGCCCGATCAGCGAAAACTACGCGACCATGACCGAGCACGGGCTGCTGATCAACAACGAGGCGGGCGTCGATGCGCAGCACGTGTTCGTCGATCACGACATCAATGGCCCGGCCTATATGGCGTACTATGACGCCACCAACCCCGAAGCGCGCGAGTTCATCTGGGAGACGATCAAGCGCAGCTACTACGCGCAGGGCGTCCGCCTGTGGTGGCTCGACAACGACGAGCCGGACATCAACCCGTGGATGCCGGAAAATCTGCGCTTCTACCTGGGGAACGGGGAAGAAGTCGCCAACATTTACCCGCTGCTGCACCAGATGGGCTTCTACGAGCACATGCGGGACGAAGGCGAAACCGAGATTCTAACCCTGTCACGCTCGGCGTGGGCGGGCAGCCAGCGCTATGGCGCGCTGATGTGGTCGGGCGACATCGCGTCAACGTTCGAGGCCCTTCAAGCGCAGGTGCGCTGCGGCCTCAACATGGCGATGAGCGGCATCCCGTGGTGGACGACCGACATCGGCGGCTTCCACGACGGCGACATCCGTACGCCCACCTTCCGCGAGCTGATGGTGCGCTGGTTCCAGTACGGCGTATTCTCGCCCGTTTGCCGGCTGCACGGCTACCGGCTCCCGGCAGACGAACCGGTGCCCGCCAGCGGCGCGGAGAACGAAGTGTGGTCGTTTGGGAACGAGGTCTACGCCATCCTGCGCGACCTGCTCGACCTGCGCGAGCGGCTGCGCCCGTACATCCACGCCCAGATGGAACGCGCCAGCGCGTCGGGCCTGCCGGTGATGCGTCCCCTGCTGGTCGATTTCCCCGACGATCCCGCGTGCGAAACCATCGACGACGAATTCATGTTCGGGCCGGAGATCCTGGTTGCGCCCGTGCTGCACGAAGGGGCACGCAGCCGCAAAGTATACCTGCCCCCCAGCACGCGCTGGACCGACGCCCATACCGGCGAGAGCTACGACGGTGGACGCTGGATCGACGCAAGTACCCCGCTCGACACGATCCCCGTTTACCTGCGGGCCGGGTCCGGCCTGGAGAGCGTGTTCCGACGCTAAACACGCCGTCTGAAACAGCATCTGTACAGGAAAAGCCCCGTAAGCAGTGTCACAGCTTGCGGGGCTTTTTTTGTTGACTTCTTGCGCACCCGATTGCGGTGTGCAAAAAGCGTGCTTACGACTCCTGCGGCAGCACGGGCAGATCCACCCATGCGGCGGCATATGGAGCCAGCACGATCTGCCGGACCGGACGGCCTTCGCCATCATACAGGGTCGTCGTCTGCTCGCTGGCGGACGCGTTCGCCACGACCGCCCACCCGCTCTGCGGGAACGCGGCGCAGTCGGTGTTGGGATTGGCCGAGAACCACCGCTCAAGCTGCTGTTCCTGGCGGCTGCTCCACAGCAGGGACCGGTATAAGAGGCGCGAGTTGTCGTGGCTGTAGGGCAGCCCGGCGAGGTAGACCGCACGCCCGCTGCCGAACTCGTGCGCCGCGATCAGCACATGGCCCTGCGGATTGGCCGCGACCACGTCCGTGGACGGATCGTCCACATAGACGTAGCTCTCCTCAACGCTAAGATCGACCGGCTGCGCCAGATCGTGCGTGATGAAATGCGAGGCGCACGGCGAAAACACCGGAGCCGCCGCGAGCGTGCTGCAGCCGCGCTCTTTTTCTACGCCCAGGACGTCGGAAAGCTGGAAGAACCACCCCTGAAACTCACAGGCGCTCGGATCTTCAATGCCGATGAATCCGCCGCCGCGATGAACCCATTCGCGCAGTGCGGTCGCAACCCGCTCGTTCTTCCAGTAGTACCCGCCGCTCCACGCGGTATTCGCCGGGCCGTTGTTGATGATGACGTCGATGTCTTCGGAAATGCCGTGCGCCTCGATGTCACTGAGGCTGAGGAACTCGACCTCGACCGGCAGACCGGCGAGGCATTCGAGGAAATTGGACCCCACCAGTTCCGTCACGTCGGGACGCCCGTTGTGGAACTTCTCCGCCGGGCCGACGTTGTTGATCCACGAGCGCAGCTTGCCCCAGGCATTGAGCACGCCTACTTTGACCGGCGCCGTATAGGGCGCGGTGTGCTGCGTCCGGTCTACCAGCGTGCGGAACTCGTCGCACAGTTCCGCGACGTGATCCACAAATTCAGGGAAGCGCAGCGTCACGCTCAAGTAGCCGCCGTAGCCGATGCGATCCACGCCGCGCCGGTACATCGCCCGGCGGATCTTGGCCCAGTTGCGCTGCGATTCGGCCAGGGGATTACCGTTGGGGCCAAACACATCGGGGAAAAAGTACGGGTACAGCCGGATCTCCTTGACCTGCGGGCCGGGCGAATCCGCGAGCCGCCGCAGCGCGACGCCGTCTTCGCACGCGCCGATGTTGATATCGATGCCCATTTCCTGAAAGTGCGGGCTGTAGGGTTCCACCCCGATCCAGTGATCGCCCCAAAAGATGGCGGCCTGTTTCCCCGCCCGGTGCACGCGATCGACCAGATCTTTGCCATAGCGCACCACGAAGCGGTGCACGAAGTCCATCCAGTCCCGGTACTGCGGAGACGGCAGGCGGTAGGTCGCGTTGTAGTACCCTTCGTCGGTGAAATCTTCGGGGCGAAGACGGTAGCCCATTTCCCGGGCGAAATCGTCGAGGATGCGCGGGCTGACGGCATCGGAATAGCCCAGCCAGTCGCGGTATTTGTCCTTGCCCGTCTCGTCCGAGTCCAGCGTGAAATGATAGGCCAGCGTGGTCAGCCGCACGATGTCGGTTTCCGCATGCTGCGCCAGCCACCGATCGAAATAGTCCATCAAGTGCGCGTAGGTATCGGGCAGATAGGGGTCCACGCTCATGACGGGCGGCGTCGTCCAGCCGTTCGTGAGGTGGTTGTACATCGACGTCGAGTCCCAGGTCTGGTACACCAGGAAGTTCACCGTATAGACATGAAACGGCCCGGCGGGATGCACGGTGACAGTCCCGACCTCGCGGTCGAAGCGCCAGCCGGACGGCTCCACGACCTGACCCGTGGTGCGATCGATGACTTCCCACCATGCCGCCGGATCGTGTTCTGCGTCAATTTCATACTTGGGCTTGAAGTAGCCGCGCAGCAGATCGATCTCGACCGTGTCGCCGGTCGCCGTGACGCGCTCGGACATCAGATACTTCTGCGCAAGCTGGTCGCGGTGCGCGTAGGCCCACTGCTGATCGGCGCGCACGAGGCAGATCGTGGAATAGACGCGGCGATCGATCCCGGCCAGCGCCGGGGACAGGCGCGTGCCGTCGCTGTCCCGGATGGCGTCCGCGCCCCATTTTTCGACCAGTTCCAGCACTTCCTTTTCTTTACCGGCTTCCGCCGGGAGTGTCACAAGGCCCGTTAGCTTGGCTGCAATCATGCTGTCCTCGAAGGTGTTCGATGAGTTGTGAAAATTAGAGTGTCAATACAAATTAACAAACTTCGAAAAATAAGCCCGGCGGACGTGCCATCGCCGGGGCTGTTTCCTGAGGGTTACCCTTTGGCGTAGTACCCGCACGACTCGCGGATCACCAGCTCGGTGGGCAGCACGACCGATACCGGCGTCTGGCCCGCGTGCGCATCCCGGTCGATGAGCATACGCACCGCCTGGCGGCCCAATTCACGCTTGGGCAGGCGAATCGTCGTCAGCGAAGGAACGAGATAGCTCGCCATCGCAATATCGTCGATGCTCACGATGGCGATATCCTCCGGAACGCGCAGCCCGTTCTCGTGCAGGTAGCGGATCACACCGCAGGCCAGCTCGTCGTTCGCGGTAAAGATCGCGGTGGGCGCAGGCGAAAGCGCCACCGCTTTTCCGGCCCGGTTGAACCCGGCCTGCGCGTCGTTGATCACGCGCACCGGAAACACGAGGTTCGGATCGTGCGGCAGCCCGGCTTCGAGCAGCGCCACGAGATAACCGGTCAGGCGCGCGTCTTCGGTCCCGATGTAAGCGATCCGCTGGTGGCCCAACGCGATCAGGTGAGACATCGCCTTATTCGCGGCGCTCTGCAAATCGGTCGTCGCGGAGGGGAACCGATCGTGCGCGTCCTCGGCAAACACCACGTTGTCGATCCGCTCGACGATGCGCTCCAACAGCGTACGATCCGCGTCGGATTTCAGCCCCTGGTTCGCCGCCAGAATGATCAGGCCAGACACTTCTTCGGGGTGGATCAGCTCGTTGAACAGCACCGGGTCTTTGAGCCGGTCCCAGAACTGCGTGAACCGCACGCGCTTCCCGGCTTCATAGGCTTCATCGAACATGCCAGCCAGCACCGCGCCGTAAAAGGCGCTTTCCAGCATCTCCAGCCCACCGCCCAGCACGATGCCAAACTCGATTAACTCGGTCGATCCCCACTTTTCGCGCATGACCATCTGGCGCTGCTTGTCGGGGCGGTAGCCCAGTTCTTCGATTGCATCGAGCACGCGCTGGCGGGTGTCTTCGGAAACGGAGCGCGGACCGTTATTGAGCACAAACGAGACCACCGACGGGGAGACGCCTGCCCGTGCTGCGACATCTTTTTGCGTGACGCGCCGGTAATCATTCTTTGGCCGGGGCTGGTTCATAAGTGTCTCGCTTCTTTCCGTTTGAATATCCGATGAGCGGTTCTGTCTAAATTATAGTTCGTGCAAAGTGCTTGACAGGTCATTTTTATTGAACTATAGTTAAATTGAATTGTCAATACAAATTAACACGTTGCACGAAAAGATGCCAATCTCCGGTCCCAACTCAAAAGGGACCTCATTGGGTGGCTTTGCCGACATTGCGTGGAGGTGCTTCGAAAAGACTTTTTTCCGGCGGCATCTGGCCTTCTCTTTTGTGTTCTCAATCATATTTGTGAGGAAACCATGTCAAACAAATTCACGCGACGACAAATGCTCAAGCTCACCGGCGGTGTAGCGGCGGGGACGGTCCTGGCCCGCTACGGTATGCTGCCCGCCTTCGCCCAGGACGGACTGCCGTTTTCCGTGGCCTCCGGCGCGGATAACCCATTCGGGATCGGCGCGGCTGAGGTGGACGGCCTGTTCTTCGAGGGCGGTTTCGGATCTGAGTACATCAAGAATGCCGCCAACTGGATGGAAACGCTGCACGACGGCGTGACGGTCAAGGTGTCGACCGCGCAGCAGATCACCGAAGCGCTGATGCCGCGTCTCATCTCCGGCGACGCGCCCGACGTCGTGGACGGCTCGAACACCGATACCGGCGCGCTGATCGCTGAAGGCCAATTGCTCGATCTCACGCCCCTGTTCGAAGCGCCCGCGCT
>NZ_DAISHJ010000096.1:0-9318 GCF_036822615.1 Aggregatilinea sp.
GCCGTCGTCGTACGCAAAGTGCACGTCCTCGAACGTAATAGTGAAATCGCCCGCCGGGACGGGACGCGTCGCGTCCGGCGCGGCGGCGATGGGCGCGGGCGTTTCGAGCACGGCGAAAATGCGCTGCGCCGCCGCGATGCCGTCCATGCCCGCGTGGAAGCGCGTGCCGAGCATGCGCAGCGGCAGGTAAAACTCTGGCGCGAGGATCAGCACGAAAAAGGCGTGCTCGAAGCTGATGTGGCCGTAGAGCAGGCGCAGGCCGATCTCGACGGCGATGATCGCCACGCTGATGGTGGAGATCAGTTCCAGGGCGAGCGCGGATAGGAACGCGATACGCAGCACGTCCATCGTCGCCGCGCGGAAGCGATCGCTGACGTCGGCGATGGTGCGGCTCTGCTCGCGGCTGCGCCCGAACAGCTTGAGCGTGGTCAGGCCCTGAAGCACGTCGAGAAAGTGGGCGCTGAGGCGGGTGAGGGCGCTGAACTGCTTCTTGGCGCGCACGCCGGTCACGATGCCAATCAGGATCATGAAAAACGGGATCAGCGGGGCGGTGAGCAGCATCACCACGCCGGACAGCAGATCCGTGGGGAAGACGAACAGCAGAATGCTGAATGGCAGCAGCAGTGACAGCGCTAACTGCGGCAGGTACTGACGAAAATAGTCGTCCAGCCCTTCCACGCCGCTGAGGGCTGTCGCCGCCAATTCGCCGGTCCGCTCACCGCGCGTATAGGCGGGGCCGAGCGCGACGATGTGTGCAAAAAAGTGCTCGCGCAGGCCGGTCTTGATGCGCCCGGTGAAGCGCTGGGCCGTAATGTCGGCCAGTCCCAGTGTGACAGCGCGCGCGGCGACGATACCCAGCAGCGCCAGCAGCCAGGTGCGCACGTCCGCCAGCGACGCGTCTTCGAGGAAGGCGCGGTTGATGGTGTGGCTGAGGGCGAAGGCCTGAAGAATGAGCAGGATGCCCGCGAGAAAACTCAGCGCCGTGCTGAGAATGAGCAGGCGGCGCACGGGGGCGATCAGGGCGAGTAGGCGTTTGTCGAGATTCATATGATTAATATCTTCTGTATGCGAGCGCGCGACGATTATGCGGCGCGGAGCAGGGCACGTCAAGTGTGGTTTGCGGCCTGAGAATGGTCTGGCTGTGCCTCGATGTCCGGTATGCTGCCGCCTGATTTCCCCCTGCACATAGAAGATAGCACGCTCTGAAGATAGCCGCCGCGCCAATCCTGGTGTACCATACCGGCCTATGGAAAATCGCCTTCAACTCCTTCACCTGGAACCCGACGACGACGCGGCGTCGATCCGCGACCGCCTGACCTTCGTCAAGGCGCGATTCGTGCTGCTGGTGTGGCCCGATGCGGGCGACGTGCTGCAGCGCAAGCTCGACCTGCTGCTGGTGCAGCGGCAGGCGCAGCGGTTGGGGATCGCGCTGGCGCTGGTTACGGCGGATCGCGCGGTGATCGGCAACGCGGACGAGCTGAATATCTCCGTGTTCGACAGCATCGATCTGGCGCGGCACGGGCGCTGGAAAAAACCGCGTAACAAGGTTTTTGTGCCCCAGCGCGACCTGGAAGCGCAGATGGCGCTGGCCGAAGAAGTGCTGCGCCAGCGCGAAGCGATGATGTATACGCCGGAAGAACTGCGGCGGCGGCGCGTGGGCCGCTGGCTGGCGTTCGGCGCGGCGATGGTGGCGCTGCTGGCGTGTGTGTACCTGATCGCGCCCAGCGCAATAGTGACCGTCTCGCCCGCGACGGACCAGATTTTCGTGCGCGTGCCCATCGTGGCCGATCCCGCATTGACCGACATCGACGTGGAAGGCGCGCGCGTGCCGTCGTCGGTGATCGAGCAGGAATCGACGGCGCGCGTCACGGTGCAGACGTCCGAGCGGGAGAGCGTCGGGGCGTCGCTGGCACAGGGGATCGTCGTGTTCGGCAATACGACCGACCAGCCGGTATTTTTGCCGCTGGGGACGGTCGTCGCCACGGACGAGGTGATCCCGGTGCGGTTCGAGACGACCGCCGAAACGACGCTGCCCGCCGGGACCAATTCGACGGTCAACGTGCCGATCCGCGCGGCGGCGGAGGATGCGGGCGCGGATGGCAACGTGGGGCCGGGCGAGATCGTGGTGGTCGAGGCGGACTTTGCGGATCGCGTCACGGTCAGCAATCCGAACGCGACGTATGGCGGGGCCACGCAGGAGCGCGGGATCGTCACGCAGGCGGATTACGACCGGCTGCTGGTCTTGGGACGGCAGCAGGTATTGCAGAACGCGCGCGATACGCTGCTGCACCAGCTTTCGGGCGAGCAGTTCCTGGTTCCCGGCTCGGTGCAGATCGTGGACGAGCGCACGGAGTGGACCGTGTACAGCGCGTTCGTGGGTGACACGGCGGACAGCGTGACGCTGGACCTGCGCGCCGGAGTGCAGGCGGTGGTGGTGGACGAGCGGCAGGCGCGGCAGGTGGCGTATACGGGGCTGGCGCCGTACATCCAGCCGGGGCTGGAAGTGTCGCCGGACGCGCTGACGATTTCGCTGGGCGACATCGAGCAGATCGATGCCGACGGGCGCGTGGCGTTCCAGATGGTGGTGGATGGCAAGCTGGCCGTGGCGCTGAGCGCCGACGACGTGCGCGAGCGCGTCGCGGGGGTGAGCGTGTCCGAAGCGCGCCGCCGCTTGGAGCGCGAGTTCGTGCTGGACCCGGAACGCCCGCCGCAGATCGATACGTGGCCGGGGTGGTGGAACCGGCTCCCGGTGCTGCCGGTGCGGATCTCGGTGCGGGTGGTGACGTGATGGGTATGGATAATTTTCCAGGCCGGTTGATCGGTGTGGATTATGGGCTGAAGGTGGTCGGGCTGGCGATCTGCGACCCGACCGGGCTGCTGTCGCGCCCGCTGCAGCTGCTGCATCGCCGCTCGAAGGCGGAGGATTTCGCCGTGATCCAGGGCGTGATCGAGCAGCACCACGCGGCGGGGCTGGTGGTCGGGCTGCCGGAATCGCCGCCGGAGATCACGGTGTACACGCACGCGGATCGCGTCCGGCTGTGGGCGTCGCGGCTGGCGGCGGCGGTCAGCGTGCCGGTGTATCTGTTCAACGAGCGCTACTCGTCGCAGGAGGCGGAAGACATCCTGCGCAGCGAGGGGCGCGACCTGCCGGAGCGCATTGACGCGGTGGCGGCGGCGATCATTTTGCAGGGCTTTCTGGACGCCCGCCGCGAAGGCCTGCCCTGGCCGGATCCGGTCGCCCCGGCGCAGGAGTAGGGAACAGCGGCGATTAAGGAACATTTTTTGATCCGTGCTAATGCGGGATGGTGTACTGGATCCACGGGATAAGGCATAGCGATGACTGGACAAAGTTTTAAGGTGTTGCTGGCAGCGCTCGTTTTTGCATGTGCCCTTGTCTCAAAACCGCAAGGTATGTCCAGCATCACTTTGGCTCAAAATGACTCCGAAAACCTTTCCTACAACGGCAGTCCAGCATGGTCACCTGATGGTAAATTGCTGGCATTTGTCTCCGGGCAGGCGGGGAATTTGGATATCTGGGTAATGGAGTCTGACGGCTCGAATTCCCAGAATTTGACCGAAGATGACCCTGGACCCAATTTCTCGCCTCTTTGGGCGCCGGATGGACAGCTCATTGCCTACATTTCTGCACCCGTAGGGGCGGACTTTTACGATTTGCTATCGGGTACGGCATTTTACGATTTGTGGGTTATGGAACAAGATGGGTCGCATCCGGTTAATCTGACCGCCGACTTCGAGGGGTACTCGGGTGAATATCGTTGGTCGCCAGATGGGAACCACATCGCGTTGATCTCCAACATACCGCTCACGTCCGATGGCTCAAGTGAAGTCAATACGAACATCTGGCTTATGGAACCAGATGGTTCACATCCTGTAAACCTGACTTCGGAAAGCGACATACTTCCGGGCAGCCTTACTTGGGGGCCTGATAGTCGATTGATCGCGTTCACGAGCGCGACGGTGGACCCTGTCCAACGGGACGGAATACGTCTTCTCCAGATCGACGATCCCGATTTGTCTGTTGTTACAAGCAAGCGGAGCGACGTTCAAGTTGCGTGGTCACCTGGGGGCGACGTTCTGGCGGTAACAACGCTGTTGTCGGATGGCAGCGGTTTGTACGATATATGGCGAGTTGACGTCAACGGCCAGAATCTTATCAACCTGACGCCAAACAGCCCTGGATTGGATTGGAATCCGGTCTGGTCGCCGGATGGCCAGTCTCTAGCATTCGAGTCCAGTCGGGATATCCCAGATGGACAGGGCCGTGATGTCTGGGTGATGAGCGCTGACGGCTCAAACGCTGTCAACTTGACAGGAGAGCTGTTTGACTGGAGTATACGGCCCAGTTGGTCTCCAGACGGGACGCGCATAGCGTTCGAGGCATATGAAGACAATGACTTCACAGCTATCGGGATATCCGGAAGATCCGATATCTGGATAATAAACGCCGACGGTTCCAATCCAACGAAACTAACAAGCGACAACAGTTGACAGCAACGCGACCTCACTCCCTGCACTGGGGAAAAGGTAATTCAGGTCAGATCTGTAGGGGCGGGGCTTGCTCCGCCCGGCTTTTCGCTCAACGGGTAGGGTAAGCGCTACACCCTACGGAAAAACGGTAACAAACGCGCGGGGCAGGGCCGTAGCCCAAGCGCCGAATGAGCGGCGAGCGCGGCGCGTGATGAACGAGTACGATCCGGCGAGACAATGACACCTGCCTACATGGGCGGGCCGCATGGAACTTCAGGGAGACGGTATGAACGGGACGGCAGTGCGCGCGATCCTCCTGGCGCTGGTGCTGGGCTGTATGCTGGTGACCTGCACGGCTGCCGGAGGGCTGTACCTCTGGGCGCGGCAGGAAGGGCTGAACCCGGTCAAGGCGATCCAGCTGCGGGTCTCACTGGCGCGCAACGACGACGCGCTCAATACCCCGGCGGGCAGCGATCCCACGATGCGCCGCTTTACGGTGAGTTCCGGTGATTCGGCCAGCATCATCGCGGCGAACCTGCTGGCGGACGGGCTGATCACCGATTCAGCCCTGTTCGTGGACTACGTGGTCTATCACCGGCTGGACGCCGAGCTGGAAGCGGGGACGTATTTCTTGCAGCAGACGCAGACGATCCCACAGATTGCGCGGGCGCTGACCGACGCCGCCTCCGCGACGATTCCGTTCCGCACGCTGGAAGGCTGGCGGCTGGAGGAGATCGCGCAGGTGATCGACTCGAACCCGCTGCTGGACTTCAGCGGCGCGGACTTTATGGCGGTGGTTGGGCCGGGCGGGGCGATCCCGGAGGAATTCAAGGCGCGAGCGGGCATTCCCGACGTGCTCTCGAACGGCAGAGAACCCTCGCTGGAAGGCTTCCTCTATCCCGGCACGTACCAGTTGAAGCCGGGCATCACGCCGGAAGAACTGCGCGACGAAATGCTGGCCGCGTTCGATGCGCACGTGACGCAGGAATTTTACGACGAGGCGGCGGCGCAGGGATTGACGATGTATCAGGTGGTGACACTGGCGTCCATCGTGCAGAAAGAGGCGGTGGACCTGGACGAAGCGCCCGTGATCGCGTCGGTGTACCTGAACCGGTTCCGGCTGCCGATGCGCCTGGACGCCGATCCCACCGTGCAGTACGCGTTGGGGAACACGCGCGACGCGGGCACGTGGTGGCCGAGCATCACGCAGGCGGACTATTACGGGCTGGATGGGCTGCCGAACCAGTCGTACAGCACGTATCTGAACGAGGGCCTGCCGCCGGGACCGATCGCCGCGCCGGGACTGCCCGCGATCCGCGCGGTGATCCAGCCTGCCGAGACGCAGTATTACTACTTCCGGCGCGGGTGCGAAGACGACAACCGGCACGTGTTTTTCACGCTCGACCAGCAGGCCGATCACGCGAATTTCACGTGCAACTGAGCGGTTAGCGGCTCGTTATATGACGGCCTGACGCGGACCCCGCGCCGGGCCGTTATTTTTTCTTTTTCTGCGCCTGCTCTTGCACGCGGAACGCCACGATTTTACGAATCAGCGGCAGGGGGAGCGGCTGGTCGAGCGGGAACTGGACGGCCCCTTTGGACTTTTTGTACGGCGCCAAGTCGTCCTCGAACGCGTCGATGCCGGTAGGCGTCGGGTACAGGCCGATGTGGTGCTTGAACGCCGCGAAGTGGATCAGGTTGCCGTTGAGGGTGAAGGTCGGCATCTGGTACTTGATAGTTTCCTGCGCGGCGGGCGCTTCGTCGTGGACCGCCTGCCGGATGCTGTGCAGACGTTCCTGGATGGCATCAGGGAACTGGGCGATGTACTCGTCGATGGTCTGGGGGGCGGGCTTGTCTGTGTCCATGCGTGCCTCTCCAAAGTAGGGAACATCTCAGCCGGGCGACCGTGGTAAAACCTGCCGGATGTAAAACGAGCGGCCCGGAAAACTCCGAGCCGCTCCGTTCGTGCGCTGCGGAAACGCCGTTACTTCTTGGGGGTGTCTTCTTCGCGCTGCACGTCGATCTTCACGTGCGCGACGAGCGCGGCCAGCGCCCCCAGCGCGGCCATCACCGGCGCGCCCAGCGCCAGGATGCTGCCCGCGACCACGCCAACGGTCAGCGGAATTTCGACCAGATACTTGCCGTCTTCGTCCTTGATGATCAGGCGGCGGACGTTGCCTTCCTGGATGAGTTCCTTCACCCGATCGATGAGCTGGCGCCCCTCGACCTCGATCTCTTCCCAGTACTTGCGGCTGCCTTCCTTGGCCTGATCGAACTGCTCTTTGGCCTGGCTGAACGTGTCTTCGGCCTTGCTGCGGGCCTGACTGGCGGCATCGCGCACCTGGCTGGCGGCTTCTTCGGCTTTACTGCGGGCTTCGCTGGCGGTGGCCTCGGCGCGATCCTTCGCCTGATTGGCGGTTTCCTCGATCTTTTCCGTGGCGTCGTTCAAATTCGGGTTGTCGCTCATGAACAGCACTCCTTCTATTACCGCTAACGTCTTGAGAGCATAGTCGATGTACTTAACAGTACGAAGCAGGTTCATTTTCGTTGCTCCTGTACTCGATCATTCTCCGTAGATCGTATCATAGAACATCGGCAATGCCTCCTGCGGCTGAGGGGAAATCGAGAGCGCCTGATCGAGCAGCGCACGGGCGCGGGCGAGGGTGTCGTCGTTGGCGGCATGCACCGTGAAGATCGTGCTGTCCGCCGCGACTTGATCGCCCACTTTGATGTGCACCTCGACGCCCACCGCCGGATCGACCGCGTCGCCCTTGCGCGCGCGGCCCGCACCCAGCTCCAACGCCGCCTGTGCGACGAGCAGCGCGTTCACCTGCGCGATGGTGCCCGCCTGTGTGGCCGGGATCGACACGGTGATCGGGGCCTGGGGCAGTCTGGCCGGGTCATCGACCACGCGCACGTCGCCGCCCTGGGCTGCAACCAGCTCGCGGAACTTGTCGAAGCCGCGCCCGCTGTCGAGTAGCTCGGTCAGTTCGGCCATCGCATCCGGCAGGGCGTTGGGGGAGATGTCCTGTCGTCCCAGGCGGACCATGTGCCCGGCCACGACGAGGCAGTGTTCGCGCAGGTCGGTGGGACCGCCGCCGCGCAGCGTCTCGATGGCCTCGCGGACTTCGATTGCGTTGCCGACCGTCGCGCCGAGCGGCTGGTTCATATCCGAGAGCAGCGCGACCATCTTGCGCCCGGCGGTCGTGCCGATATCGACCATGATCTGCGCCAGGGCGCGCGCTTCGTCCAGGTCGTGCATGAACGCGCCGATGCCCACTTTGACGTCGAGCACGATCGCGTTCGCGCCCGCCGCAAGCTTCTTGCTCATGATGCTGCTGGCGATCAGCGGCAGGCTGGAAACGGTCGCGGTGACGTCGCGCAGGGCGTAGATCGCGCCGTCGGCGGGGGCGAGGCTTTTGGTTTGCCCGGCCAGCACGATGCCGTGCTCGCGCACCTGCTGCATAAATTCGTCGTCGGTGAGGGTGACGCGGTAGCCGGGAATCGATTCGAGCTTGTCGAGCGTGCCGCCGGAGAAGCCGAGTCCGCGCCCGCTCATTTTGGCGACGGGGATGCCTGCCGCCGCCACCAGCGGCAGTACCACCAGCGAGACTTTATCGCCCACGCCGCCGGTCGAGTGCTTGTCCACGGCGTAGGGAATGATCGGAGACAGGTCAAGCTGCTCGCCGCTGCGGGCCATCGTCTGCGTGAGATCGACCGTTTCACGGTGGGACATGCCGCGCAGGTAGACGGCCATCAACCATGCTGCCATCTGGTAATCGGGGATGTCGCCCCGGGTGAAGCCATCCACGATCCAGCGAATTTCCTCCGTGGAAAGTTCGCCGCCGTCCCGCTTCGTGGCAATGACATCTGTTGCGCGCATCACGTTGTCCTTCGTAGCAAAAAATCCAAGTATCCGCGTGCGCGGAGTATAGCACAAGGCGCGGCGAGGGTTGTAGCGCGAGCGTGCGGCGACTCTAGTCTTGAGCGCAACGAGACTCATTATCAACATTCATAAATTTTTCACGAGATAGTGTTTACTTTGTCGCTTTCAGATCTATATACTGAGGGTGATCTGTTCCCATTCACAAAGGAAGCTGCTTGATGAATTTTCTCCGTAAACTGTTTGTGCTGGCATCCGTGCTGGTGCTGTGTGCCGCCGTGGGGGGCAGCGTCTATGCACAGTCGGACGAGCCGGTGTCGTACGAAAACGCGCTGTTCAGCCTCCAGGTACCTGGATCGCTGGCGCTGCAGGAAGAAACGGACACCTCGGTGCTTTACGCCGGGGACGGTACGATGCTCTCTGTGACGCAGACCTCGCTGCCCGACGGTGCGGGCGAGTGGCTGGCGGCGGCAGGGGATGCGCCGGGCCTGCTGCTGGCGAGTCTGATGCAGACCGCACTGCCCGGAGGCTACGCTGTGTCGGCGGCGTGCGCGGACGTGTTGGGAATGCCGTGCGTGGACTTCACCGATATGAGCCACGGCGACTCGGTTGTGCGGCAGGTGAGCGCCTTCGCGCCGGATGGCATGGAATACGTGATCGCATTTACCGCGCCGGATGCGGAAGCGCTGGCGCAGCTCAACCCGGACGCGGTGCTGACCTCGTTCCACCTGTTAAACGCCGAAGACGCGCCGGTCCTGATGGATGCCGAGGTGCAGTTCAAAGTCACCGCGAACAGCGCCATGAACGTGCGCGACTGCGCCGCGACGACCTGCGGCGTGGTGGGGCAGACGACGGCGGGCCAGACGCTTGAGGTGATCGGCGAGGACGCGGACTGGTACCAGATCTTATGGGAAGACGGCACGGCCTATGTTGCGTCGTGGCTGACC
>NZ_DAISHJ010000096.1:9331-19917 GCF_036822615.1 Aggregatilinea sp.
GATATTACCGAAAGGTATATCGATCCGGCGACACAATGCGGAATGAGGCTGCGGTCCTCACGAGGCAGTGCAAGTTTTAACATTGCAATCACGGGCGAAAAGTATGAGGATGTCTGGGTAGACATTTATCGTGGCAACGAAACGCAGCCTGTCCCGGTCTATGCCCAGTTGGATAAGACGTTTATCGATACCAATGAGCCTTACGTCCATCAGGTTTATTCGTGGAACGCGTGGTGGCCCATCGGATTTTATCGGTTGGAAGTTACCTTTGGTGATCAAACCGGCGTCGTGGGATTTGAAGTAACTGAAGCTGCCTCCAATACAATCTACGTCGTGTGTGACTAAGCCCCCCAATCCGACAGTAACTATTCAAAACTCGCAGCGGCGCGGTATTCGAGCGCCGCTGCTGTGTTTTGAGACCATGCTTCCGTGTGCGCCAATTTGGTTTACTTATCAACTTCTTATTTGACACGCGAGGGTGGTAAGATAAGATAAAGTTCAACCATATTTGATTAATCGCGTCGTTCCCGGAAGCGAGAGAAGCGATGGCAAGCAAAACGAGTAACTCCCCAGACCCCTCAAACCCGAACAGCGGGATGCCGTGGCCTGCGCGTGCAACGTACGAAGTAGGCCGGACCAAGCGCGCGCGGCAGGAGCAGTATCGCAGCCAACTGCGCATGTTTTGGAGCGTCGGCACGCTGGCACTGCTGGGCGGGCTGCTGATCATCTTCTTTAGCTGGCGCGAAGCGGGCGCGGCGAAGGACGTGAGCTGCGCGGACTTCCCGGATTACTGCGTGCCTCTGGCCGGGGGCGACGCGGGTGCGCCCTTCGAGACCTTCGAGACCGAGGCATCACGCACGCTGGATCAGGTGAGCACCCATCCCGAGACGGTGGCGCGCGGCGTGACGGACGAGGGCATGCCGTTCATCGGCAACCCGGACGCGCCGATTGCGATTCTGGAAGTGGCGGACTTTGCCTGCCCGCACTGCCAGGATTATCACGACAGCGACATGCCGCAGATCATGGAGGATCTGATCCTGTCTGGGAAGGCGAACTTCCAACTGGTGATGACGACCGGAACGGGCGGTGCGTTCTCTGAAACGGCGTCCGAGTTCGCGCTGTGTGCGGGCGAGCAGGGCGCGTTCTGGGAAGTGAACGACGAATTGTACCGGCTGGCCCAGTCTCAGGGCGTGTCGTCGGCGTTCAACATCTCGAACCTGCTCAAGTCCGGCGCGGATATGGGGCTGGACCAGGGCGCGCTGCGCGAGTGCGTCAGCTCCAACCGGTACGCGACCGCGATGGCGAACTTCGTGCAGTTCGCCAACGATAACGGCGTGACGGGTACGCCGTCGGTGTTGGTCAACTTTGGCGATGGCTGGCGCATGGTTCAGCGCGATTACGCCACGCTGTCCGATCTGGTGGACCGCGCGAACGCGAACGCCGGATAAATCGGAATTCACAGGTGCTAATGACGAAGGCCCCTCCACGCGGAGCGGGCCTTTTTTGTTTTCCAGAAAGCTCCATGCCGCCGTGCGGCGCGGGGCGATTTGTTGGCCGTTTGGCGAGAATTCAGTACAGTGGAGGGGCGCGTATCAAAGACTACCTGTAAAGATCGTGGGGAGGACCCGTGTCTGAAAAAGTGAACCGTGGAACGGAACCATCTGGAAAAGTGAAGCGCGGAGCGGCTCGATCCGGCGGGTTGGGCTGGCCTGCACGTGCCTCGTATGAGATCGCCGCGTCGCGCCGCCAGCGTGACGCGCAGTACAACCAGCAGTTGAAACTGCTGCTGGCGATCGTGGGCGCGGCCCTGGTGATGGGCGGCCTCGTCGCGTATCTGAGTTGGCATGGGGTTGGTTCGACCAAAGAACTGAGCTGTAAGGAATACGAGGAATACTGCGTGCCGCTGGTGGGCGGTGGTCCCGTGGCGGCGCTGGAATCGCCGGAGTCGCGGACGCTGGACAGCGACAGCGTGGACGATCCGCGCGTGGTGCGCGGCGTCACCGCCGAGGGCCTGCCGTTCATCGGCAACCCGGATGCGCCGATCAAGATCATCGAGGTGGCGGACTTTGCGTGTAGTCACTGTCAGGATTACCACCAGAGCGACCTGAAGCGCATCATCCGCGACTTCGTGCTGACGGGGCAGGCGCAGTTCCAGGTGGCGATGACCACGGGCACCGGCGGCGCGTATTCGCAGTTGGCGACGCAGTTCGCGCTGTGCGCGGGCGAGCAGGGCGCGTACTGGGAAATGAGCGACGAACTGTACCGCATCGCGCAGTCGCAGAGCGTGGTGACGGGCTTCAGCTTGAATAACCTGCTGGACGTGGCGAGCGACATGGGCCTGGACGAGCGCGAGCTGCGCGAGTGCTACGCGTCCGGCAGGTATACCGCGACGCTCTCGGCCTACCAGACGATTGCCAACGATCTCGGCGTGACGGGCACGCCGTCGGTGCTGGTCGATGTGGGCGACGGCTGGCGCATGGTGACGCGGAATTACGACACCATTAAGCCGCTCGTGGAGCAGGCGAACGCCGCCGCGAGCGAGTAGCGGAACGGCAATATGCCCGATATGCGAGCAAGGTAAGTCACCAGTGGTGCGGTAGGGGCCTCTGCCTTTCGTAGGGGCGGGGCTTGCCCCGCCTGCTGCCAGCAAAGCCGGGTAGGGCAATACGCCCCGTACGAAGCCGCAAGCCGTAGCGCAAAACAACAGCGGGCCGATCCTCACTGGATCGGCCCGCTGTGTTGTAAGCGTAAAATGTTGGAGCTAGCCGACGGCGAGCGGCGTCGCGGCGGGTGCGGCGGGCGCGCCTGCCGACACATCCGGGAGCTGCATCACGTCGTAGGCCGCGCCGTTTTCGGTGACGCTGATGTACTGCGCCACGGCCCAGCCCTCGACGCTGCCCGATTCGTCGATGTAGGTCACATACAGCCACGAGCCGTCCGCGTTGCGCCCGGTGACGGTCACCGTTGCGCCACCCGCGACCGCGCGCAGCACGCCCGCGTCCGCGTTCGGCTGGCTGCGCAGGTTCAGGTTCACGCCGGGATCGAGCACGATCGTGCCGGTGGGACCGGAAACCGGGGCTGCATTGTCCGCCGGGGCAGGGGTGTCCTGCGCAGGCTGCTCAGCGGCGGGCGCTTCGGTCGGCTGAACGGGCGTGACACCCGTGCCGGGGGCGATCACTTCGCCCGCACGGTCGCTGGGGATGGGCGGGAGCGCCATCAGCGATTCGATCGAGGCGAGGGTCTGGCCGTTGTTCTCGACACGCACGAAGCCCGCCGACACCCAGCACTGCATGGTTCCGGCAGCAGGATCGATCCACTCGGACCACAGCCAGATGTCCGTGATGTCGGTGATCGCCAGCGTCGCTTCGGGGGCCGGTTCGGCTTCCGCCGTACCTGCCGCTGCGCCCGTGGGCGGCGCGATGCGCCCCAGGATCCCTAACTGCGCGCCGGAGGGGATCAGACCCAGGGACAGCGAGTTCGAGTTGGGGTACTGGCGGCAGTGCAGGTTGGATCCTGCGTTCACTTCCACGTACCCGATCGGGCCGGTACGCTGCGGCTGTGCCGGTTGGGCGGGAGCCGCTTCGGTCGGCTCGGCTGCGCCCTCCGCCGGGACGGGTGTCGCGTCGGTCGCTTGGGCGGGCGGTTCTGCGGCGGCTTCCGTCACCACGGGAGCGGCTTCGGTGGCGACCGGCTGCGACACGACTGCCGCCGATCCGCCGGGCAGGCTGTTGGCCGTCACCTGGATTTCAGTCCCGGCGACCTGCGCAGCGGCGGTGTCCATGGTGCCATAGACCAGGACGGTGTAATAAACGCCGCCGAAGTAGGGCTGTTCCGGCACGGTCACGCTGGCCGGTGACTCGCCACCTTCCACGGACGCGGACAGAGCATACTGGCTGGGCGCGGCATCCACCGCGTCTGCCTGCGTATCGGTCGTGAGGCCACTCGCCAGGGTAACTTCTTCCTCGCCGCTCAACGTGACCGTGGTGGTCGCGCCGGGCACGGTATTCAGCACGGCGATACGCGCGTTTTCAGGCGCGACATCGGCGGTATTGTCGGGATAGACCTGGATGGTCGGGCCATCACTGGCAACCTGACCGACGACGGCGACGGTCACTGCCGGGGTCGCGGCGTCGAGCGTGACGTCGGCGGTCACCAGCGGATCGTCCGTGGCGGCGGCCCCTGCGTTACGCAGGACCAGGGACGTGGCCCCGGCGGGCAGCGCGACGTGATCCGTCATCTGGCCCAGGTCGAGCGACGGCGCGATCAGCACATCGTTGGCGTAAACGTCCACGGTGGGCACGTCCGGGCTGGCATGCGCGAGACGCACGCGCACGCTTTCGGTTTCCAGCGGGGAATTGACGGGCGTCGCCAGAATGAGGGTGGTCGGCGTGACGTCCCCGTCGAGCGTGCCGAGAATCACGAACGTGTACAGCGTGCCGCTGACGAGGTGCACTTCGCCGACGCTCGCCACGGCACTGTCGACATCACCACCCGCCGGAACCATCACGAGGTTCTGCACGCTGGCCGGAATGTTGATCGTGCCGTATTGCACGTTGTAGCTCACGCCCTGAAGCAGCGGGCCGCCCTCGGCGGTCAGCACGTCGAGCGCGGGCGCATCCGCGATGGTGTTGATCGCGGTCAGGCGCGCCATCCCCGTTTCGATCGGGTCCAAAATATCTTCGTACTGCATCGTGGTGATGGCGTCCGGCGTGCCCTGCATCACCAGCATGAAGGCCAGATCGGGCACGAGCGAGACCTGCGCGGTCGCCAGCGGCGCGCTGGACGGATCGGCTCCCGCTTCGCGCAGCGCGATGTCGTGCGCGCCTGCCGTGAAGGTCAGGTGCGGCGTCACGGCGCTGTAGCTGAGATTGGGCGCCACGAGCGCGCCGTCTACATACACATCAATGGCCGGTCCGCCAGGGACCGCGTGCAAAAAGCGCAGCCGCGACGAGCCATCCTGCGCGTGCGCGGTGGATGGCGTGAAGGCGCCCACCAGCGTCAGCGTCAGGGCTGCCAGCAGCAGGCCGGTCAGAACCCAGGTACGACGGTTCATACGAGTTTATCTCCTAGCAACGTTTTCCGACGATCAACGATCCATCGCCCCCCGCGTAAAGATTCTAGCGCACGGCCAGGGCTTTACCCAACGCCTGACCTGCGACTGGCGTCTGGTATGGCGGGGCGCTGCCCCACACCCCGCGCCCTTTTTCCATGAAAAAGGGCGGCAAAAAGCGAGGGACAGGGCAGGATTTGTAGGGGCGTATTGTTATGCGCCCCTACCGGACCGCCCGGATTGGGCGGGATGCGCAGAAAAGCCAGCGCGCCGCCCACAAGAACGGGCAGCGCGCAGAAGAATCGAACCTGAGTTGGGCGGAGCGGCTTACGTGCCTTCCTGCCACTGGTCGAGGTAGTTTGCCTGTTCGTCGGTGAGCGTGTCGATGTTGACGCCCATCGCGGCCAGCTTGAGCCGGGCGATCTCGTGGTCCACGTCTTCGGGGATGGTGTACACCTGGGCCTGCAGGGTGTCGCCGTTGCGCAGCATGTATTCCGCGCCGAGCGCCTGGTTGGCGAAGCTCATGTCCATCACGCTGGCGGGGTGACCCTCCGCCGCGGCGAGGTTGATCAGGCGGCCTTCGCCCCGCAGATTGATCGCGCGGCCATCGGGCATGCGGAACTGCTCGACGAACGGACGCACGCGGCGCGGCTCCTGGCCGGACAGCTCCTGCAGCGCCGGGATGTTGATCTCGACGTTGAAGTGGCCGCTGTTGCAGACGATCGCGCCATCCTTCATCACCTCGAAGTGATGGCGGTCGAAGACGTGAATGTCGCCCGTGGCGCTCACGAACACGTCACCGATGGGAGCCGCTTCCATCATGGGCATCACCTGGAAGCCGTCCATGACCGCTTCGAGCGCCTTGAGCGGATCGACTTCGGTCACGATGACACGTGCGCCCAGCCCCCGTGCGCGGTTGGCGATGCCACGGCTGCACCAGCCGTAACCGCCGACGACCACCACGCGCCCGGCCAGCAGGACGTTGGTCGCGCGGATGATGCCGTCGATGGTGCTCTGGCCCGTGCCATAGCGGTTGTCGAACAGGTGCTTGGTCATGCTGTCGTTGACCGCGATCACCGGGAACTTCAGCGCGCCGTCTTTCGCCATCGCGCGCAGACGGATGACGCCCGTGGTCGTCTCTTCCGTGCCGCCGATGATGTTTTCGAGCAGGTCGGTGCGGTTCTTGTGCAGCTCGCTGACGAGATCCGCGCCGTCATCCATCGTGACCTGCGGCTTGTGATCGAGCGCGGCCTTGATGTGATCGTAATAGGTCGAATTGTCTTCGCCCTTGATGCCGTATACCGGGATCTCGAAGTGCGACACCAGCGACGCGGCGACGTCGTCCTGCGTGCTGAGGGGGTTGGACGCGGTCAGAACCACATCCGCGCCACCCGCCTGCAGGGTGCGCATCAGGTTCGCCGTCTCGGTGGTGATGTGCAGGCACGCGGACATCCGCACGCCTTCCAGCGGGCGTTCCTTCGCAAAGCGCTCGCGGATCTGGCGCAGAACGGGCATATCGCGCTCGGCCCACTCGATCCGGTAGCGGCCACCGGGGGCCTGGCTCAGGTCTCGGACATCATGCTCAACCGTCATGGAAACTCCTTACTTCTGTCTCTACTGCTCGCGCCGGTGCGCGAGCGCTCGCGGATTGTACCACAAAGGATGATAGTTGTTAGTGGTTAGTTGTTGGTTGTTAGCTAAGAGCGAAAATAGCGATTAGCCGTTAGTGATTGGTTGTTAGCACAAGCAAAAGCGGACCTCATCCCCGTCTACTCTCCAATCAAGTTGAAGAAAGGGAGACAAGCAGCGTTCAACAGGGTTTTGTAGGGGCGGGTTTCTAACCCGCCCTGCCTTGGCTCTTGCTTTTCCCTGATCCCTGGTCTCTAATCCCTAGTCCCGTGCCAGCCCCGGCCCTTCGAGAAACGAGCGGTAGAGCCGGAAGCCCAGTTTTTCATAGACGTGAATGGCGGGTGCGTTATCCGTCCGCACGTTGAGCACAACCGTTTCCAGGCCCGCATCCAGCGCCGCCTGTGCGACCGCGCTCGTGCAGACCGAGGCCAGCCCGCGCCCGCGGTATTCGGGCATGGTGAACACATTGCCGATGGCCGCGACGCTCTCCGCGCCGGACCAGACGTGTGTCCCGGCGGCGGCGATGAGCGCGTCGTCCTCCCAGACGCCGTAAAAGCAGCCGTGCGCGATCTGCCACGGGCTGAACGCCATCACCGCTTCGCCGGGATCGGCGGCGTGCCGGTAGAGGTCGTCCAGGGCGCGCACGTCGTCCGGCTCGATGCGGCGCAGATCGTGGTGTGGGGCGGGCGCGAATGTGCCGGGATCCAGCACCATGCGCCACTCGCGCTTCATGTGGGGCAGGTCGTAGCGCGCGGCGAGGATCGATTCCATTTCCGGCAGGAACAGGTAATAGATCTCGCCGGGCAGGGCGCACGCGTCGAAGATGGCGCGGACGCCTTCAGGATCGCCAAACGCGGTCAGGACGGCGGGGTCCAGCCCCTCGTAGACCAGCACGATCGAGGCGATCTCGCCGTCGTGATAGGCTGCGTAAAACGTGCTCTGCGGCCAGAACGCGTCATCGAGATCGCCCAATGCGTAAGCGGTCAGCGCGCGATCCTGGGCGAGGAACGCACGAATCGCGTCTCTATCGGATAGCTTCACCATGACGGGTCCCCGGCTGGAGCCAGCCATCGAGCGCGCCGTGATCGTCAAAGACGGTGCGGAAGCGCGCGACAAAATCGGGCAGGGTGTAATCGTGACTCTGGGGGCCGACGTGTTCGAGGGCATAGGCGGCGGCCAGCGCGCCGATCTGCCCGCACAGCTCCCAGCCGAACCCGCACGCGAGGCCCTTCATCAGCCCGGCGCGGTAGGCGTCACCGACGCCGGTCGGATCCGCGATGGTGGTCACCGGGAAGATCGGCACGACGAGGTGCTCGTCGTCCGCGTAAATGTGCGAGCCTTCGCTGCCGTGGGTGACGAGCAGGGTCTTGCCCTGGCGTACCACGTCTTCGCGCTTGAGGCCGGTCTTCTTGGCGATCATTTCCCATTCGTATTCGTTGCAGATCAGGATCGAGCAGCGCTCGATGCCGTGCATGATGAAATCGCCGTCGAGCCAGACGACCTGCTGGCTGGGATCGAAGATAAACGGCACGCTGCTGACCGCGCATTCGTCGGCCAACTGCGACATGGCGGCGGGGTCGTTGGGCGAGATGATCATCAGGTCCGGGTGGCTGGTGACCGCTTCGGCCAGCTTGTAGCCGTTGGAATAGGCCATCGCGCCGGTGTAGAACGAGCCGATCTGGTTGTTTTCGCTGTCGGTGTTGGCGAAAAACGAGGCGGTGAACACGCCGGGGATGATGCGGACGGCGGACGTATCGACGCCGTGCTCGTCGAGCCAGGCGCGATACTCGGCAAAGTCCATGCCCGCCGTGCCCATCAGGATCGGGCGCTCGCCCAGCAGGGCGAGGCTGTACGCGATGTTCGCTGCCGTGCCGCCGCGCTGCTTGTCCAGCGTTTCGACGAGCAGGCTGATGCTGATGCGATCCAGCTTGTCGGCAATGAGGTGGTCGCTAAAGCGGCCTGGAAAGCGCATCAAGTAGTCAAAAGCGATGGAGCCGCTCACGACAATTCGCATGGTGAGTGTCTTCCTCTGTGGTGCTTACGAGTGTGGCAAAACGAGAGGAGTATACCATGCTTTGAGCAGGACGCGACGGTGTTTTTACTGTTACCGGCGGCGTGACAGGTAGAAATGGGCAAAAACTGCCGCGTGACGTGTGTTTTTGCCGGACGTGCAGGCGATTAACGGCGGGCCGAATGATGCGGGCGGCGGGATTTTCGTTCGCTGCCAGTGAGGGGTAAAGTAGAAGCGTCGGGACTTCAGGGGAGGCGAGCCATGTTGACCATGAGCAATCTTTACGGGCACGGGTTTGATCGCCAGCAACTAGAGATGTTCGAGGCGTTGGGGTTCACCCTGCGCCCGCAAGAATCGATCTACATGGGATCGCAGATCTGCCGGTTCATCGACTTCAACAGCGGGCCCGCGCTGGAGCTGATCGAAGTCGAGGACCGGGCGGCGTACGAAGCGTTCGTGCCCGCGGGGATGGCGCCGTATTGCCCCGGCATTTCGCTGGTGGTCGCGGAAGGGGCGACGGCGCTCGACGAGTACGAGCGCGAGTTCGCCGCGCTGGAGCCGTATCGACTGCACGTGCCCTACACGGAGGGCGACGAACGCGGGCCGGGCTGGCACTACCTGAACTTCGGCGTGCCGGTCGTGCGCGATACATTTTTGTGGCTGACCGCGTACGACGAGCCGAAGCCCGCCTCCGGCGAGCACTGCGATCACGCCAACGGGGTGCAGGGCGTCGTGGGGCTGGTGTTCGACCTCAGCCCGGCGGATCTGGCGTGCCTGTCGCGCCTGACCGGGCAGTCGTTGGTGGACGGGATGCTGACGGTGGGCAGCGTGGCGGTGATCGCCAACAGCGCGGACGGCAGCGATCTGGGCGGGTCGCCTAAAACGTTCCCGCTGCGGGCGGTCGTGATGCGCGCGAGCAGCCTGGATGCGTTCGCGTCGTATGCGCCGGGGGCGCAGAACGTCACGCTGATGGGCCGCCCGGCGCTTCTGGTCGAGATGAATCCGCTGTCGTGGGATGTGCTGGTGACGGCCTGAGAGCCGGTGATTTTTCTGTTTTCGGATCGAAATGAGGTTTTATGCGCAGCAGCCTACAGATCCTTGCCGCCCCCGACGATCCGCCGCCGGGACTGTCGCCGCTGGTTCCCGGGCGCGCCGGAGGGCCGCGTTTTTCGCTCGACGCGCTGCGCGAGCGGATCGAGCGGCAGTTTTACGATGAGACGGCGCACCGCCCGGATATCCTGATCGAGCTGAACGAAGAGGATCAACGGCGGCTGCTTCTGCGCGAAGTGGCCGATTACGTGCTGGCGGTCGAGGGGGTGCGCCTGCGGCCCGGCGATAAAGCGGCGCTACTGGACGAGACGTATCGCAGCCTGTTCACGTTTGGGCCGCTGGACGATCTGCTGGCCGACGAGACGATCACCGAAATCGAGATCGAGGGGCCGAAGCGGCTGCACGCGCGGCGCGGTGTGAACGGGCGGTTGGAGCCGTCTGGCGCGGTCTTCGAGGATCGCACGCACCTGAATACGGTCCTGGCGCGCATCCTGGCGGCGGGCGGCGCGGCGCTGAGCGAGGACGTGCCGTTCCTCGAATTCGGCGCGGTGCTCGGCGGGCGCATGGCGCGCGTGACGCTGGCGGGGCCGCCGGTCAGCGTGGACCTGAGCGCGACGATCCGGCTGCATCCGCGCGAGGCGCTGCGGCTGGATGCGCTGGTCGCGCGCGGCACGGTGAGCGATCGGGCGGCGGCGGTGCTGCGCGAGCCTCTGGACGCGGCCGAGTTGGCCGGCCTGCCCGACACCGACCCGACCGACGCGGACCGGATACGTCCGCTGCGACCGGAGAATCTCGCCTACCTCATCTACACCTCGGGTACGACCGGGCTGCCCAAGGGGGTGGCGA
>NZ_DAISHJ010000097.1:0-19892 GCF_036822615.1 Aggregatilinea sp.
AGATCGTGCAGCGCGGCGAGGCGGACGCCTACGGCCACCAGAAGTTGGGCGGCATCGGTTCCGTGGTGGGCGAGATGCTCAAGGATCTGACCGGCCAGAATATCATTTACCAGCAGGTCGCGTACCTGATGCGCTCCGGCGCGCCGGACTCGCTCGACCTGATGGTGGCGGCCAACTACGCGCAGATGGCGATGAGCCTCGTCGAGCAGGGGCGCTTTGGCCGCATGGTCGCGCTCCAGCGTGGGCTGTACACCGATATCAACATCAGCACGATCATGCAGGGCGTCAAGCGTGTGAACGTGGCGGAACTGTACGACGTGGAAACATACCGCCCGAAGGTGCGCCACGTCTTCGGCATGCCGATGTTCCTGATGTAGCTGGAAAGCGGCGGTTAGCCGTTAGCGATTAGCTAAGAGCAAGAACAAAGGCAAAAGCAAGCGCGTGATACGGGCGGTTCGAGGTCAAAAAGCACCTCATCCCCGGCCTTTCTCCAACCGGATTGGAGAGGAAAAACACGCGAGAATACAGGTTCTGTAGGGGCGGGTTTGCAACCCGCCCTGTTTTTTGCCCCGCAGCGCCCCACTCCCCCAATCGTTGGGGCGCGCGCGCAAATCCGTTCGCATGTACAATTAGTGGGTACGTGGATGACTGCGCAAGGAGAAACAGTACATGGAATACAAAATTCACGGGACCGTAATGCAAGCGCTCGAAGTCACCCTGGCGCGCGGCGAATCGATCTATACCGAGTCCGGTGGCATGGCGTGGATGACAGACGGCATCGACATGAAAACCAGCGGCAAGGGCGGCCTGGGCAGCATGATTGGCCGCAAGCTGGCCGGTGAAAGTATGTTCATGACGACCTATACCTGCCAGGTGGATCAGGGCATGATCACCTTCACGCCCGAAAGCCCCGGCAAGGTGATCCCGCTCGCGCTCAAGCCCGGCTACAGCATGATCTGCCAGAAGGACGCGTTCATGTGCGCCGAAGAGACGGTGCAGTTGGAGATGCACTTCCGGCGCAAGCTCGGCTCCGGCCTGTTCGGCGGCGAGGGCTTCATCCTGCAAAAGCTGACCGGCCCTGGCACGGCGTTCGTGGAGATCGCGGGCGAAGTGCAGATGGTCGAGCTGAAGGCAGGCGAGCGCCTGAAGATCGACCCCGGCCACATCGCCATGTACGAGCCGACGTGCAGCTACGACGTGGAAATGGTCAAGGGCGTCATGAATATGTTCATGGGCGGCGAGGGGCTGTTCCTGGCGACGGTCACCGGGCCGGGCCGGGTGTGGCTGCAAACTATGCCGCTGAGCAACCTCGCGGGATCGCTGAAGCGCTACATCGCCACCTCGTCATAGCGCGAACGAAGTCTCGACAGGATAAAAAAGGGCAGGCTTGACACCTGCCCTCTACAGCGCCGCCGTTTTGAGCGGGCCTGTATGATGGTCGTCTGACGCTGCCAGGGCGGGTTTACACCCGCCCTGCTCGTTTATTCGCCCTCGTCGCTTTCGGCGCCTTCCATCGGTTTGGACACGTCCACGACCCTCGCGTTCAGCACGCGCACGAGGTCGTCCACCTTCACCTTCAGGTTCACGCCGCGCTGCCCGCCGTTGACGAAGATCGCCTCGTGCTGTTTGGCCTGCTCGTCCAGGTAGACGCCCCAACGCTTCATGGTCAGCGCCAGCGCGCCGATGCCGCCCGTCTTCAGACCGGTGGCCGCCTCCGCGCCGCGCTTGGTGGTCATCGTCGCCTTCTTTTTGCCGATCGCCCGCGCGAACTGCTTGAGATCGAGCGTGCGATCCGACGCGATCATGACCAGCGCGTGCTCGTTATCGACCTGCACCACCAGCGTCTTATAGACCTCGGACGGCGACGCGCCCATCGCTTCCGCCGCGTGAACGCCGTCAACGATGTCCGGCGAATAGCTGAACGCCTCATAGGTCACTTTCTGGGCTTCCAGAAAGCGCATCGAGTTCAACTTCTTGATGTCTTGACTCATGTGTCCCTGCTTATATCAACGGCGGCGCAAACGCACCGCGCCCGTTAAAGCATCTCCTGCCCTTCTTCGTCCGTCACCGGCGCGCCTAAGTAGCCGATGACGTTTCCCTTCAGATCGAGCAGGGCATCGCCGTCGAGCAGCCACTGGCGGCCCCCGTTGAGATCGTAGACCACGCGCCCGTCGAGGACCCCGGTCTTCTCTCCCTGTAGATCATAGATCTGCTTCCCCGCGAGGTAGCCAAAAACTTCCCCATCGCGGTTGCAGATGCCCCGTGTGGACATGCCTGGCTCCTTTCTCTGGCAGACACTAACGATCCTATTCCAATTTGTAGCTGAAATGCGCGCCAGTGTCCAGTAGTGAAAACCATGAACGGCGCGTGGCAAGGGGAACACACGCCGCTCATGGGCGCGCTAAGTGTTGCATTGGCGGCAAATCGGAGCTATAATCGAACACATGTGCGGACGATTCACTCTCACGATTCCCGATCCTGACACGCTGGCGCAGGCGTTCACGCTGCCCGGCATGCCACCGGACCTGCCGCCGCGATTCAACATCGCGCCCACGCAGCCGGTGCTGACCGTCGTGCGCGAGACCGGCAGCGACGACAACGCGCTGAAGGTGATGCGCTGGGGGCTGATTCCGTCGTGGTCGAAAGACCCGTCGATCGCCAGCCGCCTCATCAACGCGCGCAGCGAAACGCTGACGGAAAAACCGACCTTTCGGACCGCCTTTGCACGCCGCCGCTGCCTGATCGTCGCGGACGGCTTCTACGAGTGGCAAAAGCAGGACAGCGGTCCCAAAGTGCCGATGTACATTTCGATGACCGATCACGAGGTGTTCGGCTTCGCGGGCCTGTGGGAACGCTGGACCGAACCGGACAGCGGCGAGGCGATCACGACCTGCACGATCATCACCGGGCCGCCCAACGAGTTGATCGCGCCCATCCACAACCGGATGCCGATCATTTTGCCGCGCGAGGCGTACGGCGCCTGGCTCGATCCCGACAACAAGGATCAGGCCGCGCTGACCACCTTGATGCGGCCCTACCCGGCGGACGCTATGACCGCCTACCCCGTCTCGCGCAAGGTCAACGCCGTGGCCTACGACAGCCCAGACCTGATCGAGCGCGTCGGATAGCACTGCCTTACCCGCCATTTCTATCTCACCAAAGGCAAAAAGGGATGGGTTGAACCCATCCCTTTGTCGATCCGCCGCGAGCCGATCGCGCTCCCCGCGTTATTGGGTCGGGTATGCGCCCATTTCCACGTAGTACCACATACCGTCGCGCAGGGCGTGGAACCACACCATCGTGCCGTTGCCGCTGAGATTGAACATGGACGGCTCACAGCACATGTAGTGTGCGACATCCTGGTAGGTATAGGGCAGCGTCTGCCCGCCATACGAAACACCGATCTGCCCGTTTTGCTTGAAGAAATAGAACGGGCAGCCCGCGATCAACTGCCAGCCGAAGATCTCGTCATAGCCCAACTGCGCGTTGAGGCTTTCTCCATCCACCAGCACCGTGCCGTCCACTTCCAGCACCCAATGGCCGTCCCACGACCACAGCGCCTTGACCGGCGGCTCGACAAACGGCCCGGACGGCGTGACGGTATAAACCACCTGCCCCGCACGGCGCACATAAAACAGCCCCGCGTTCCAATCGACTTCCACCTCGACCAGATCGTCACCGGCATAAACCGGCGCAATCCAGAAGAACGTCTGCGTGTCGACGTTGGCGACCGTCTCCGGCATCACGATCAGGGTCGCCGGTTGGCTCACCGTGTCGAGCAGCAGCCGGAAATCCGTCCCGCTGCTGTTGACCGCGACCGGGTAAAAAGACGAGACGTCGGAAATCAGCACGCTGTCGTGATAGTACAGCGTATACGTGGTCCCGCCTGCATCCGCCGCCAGCAGATAGCCGAACGGGTTGATAGCCCGATTGGCAGCATCGACTTTCACGGCGGAGTCCGGCTCGCGCCAGGAACGCCGCACGCCCAAGATTGCATCCGTCAGGCGGTCGCGGTACTCAAAGTGACTGGGCTGATCTTCCGCCGCCGACACGATCGGGTATTCCTCGGCGGTCAAGGGCGCGCAGACTGTCTGATCGCCCATGTGATCGCCCAGTTGATCGTCTGCACCATCGCCGGACGTGCCGTCGCTCCCGGTCGATCCGCCGCCGGACGTGTCTCCCGCCATACCGGTCAGACTCAGATTCGCCACCGCGCCTTTAAAATCCCAACCACTGCCGCCCACCGTGATCCGGGTCAGGTGAACCGGGCGCGGCAGCGGCTGGCCGAGCGGCCCCAGCCACTGCGACGCGTCGAACACGTCCGCCTCGAACGAAGACCATTCTCCGCCCGGCTCGATGAAAAAGTTGCGCAGCGCGGTCGCGCCGTCGTGGGTGATCATGAAACCATAGGCCCACTCGAACGACTGGCCCTGCTCGTCCAGAAAGGTCAGGCTGACCTTAACCGGATATTCCCCGCTGCCCGCATTCTGATCGCTCCACCATCCGCTGTTGGGCAGCGTATGCCGCTCGACGAGGACTTTCATCGAAAGCCACAGGCTGCCGTACCCCGTCACGTCGAAATCGAGCGGCTGCCACGCGGAGACCGCACTGCCGACGCTGCCGCTGTTCGTCCGCTCCCAGGCCAGCGCCGGAGACCCGGCGTACGCCTCCGGCTGAACCGCCATGCTGCAGTCGGCACAGGGCTGATCGCGGACCCAATAAGACATTCCTCGCACAAAATCACCGTTGGCGATCAGGGACGCCTGATCATCCTGCGCCCAGGTCGTTACCGGTGCCAGCAAGGCAGCGCAGACCATAACCCCCAGAAGGACTCTAAAGGATTTCATAACAGGCTCCTCCTCAAAAAGTCGTCATGAACCGCGCTAATACATGCATTATAGGACTATTTAAAAAGACGGCCCAGGCGCGTGAAAGGTCTCTAAAAACCCGATCAAAAAGGCCCACCTGTGCGGGTGGGCCTGGAGAACCACATCAACTGCGCGCCACGCAGGAATCACACCGCGCACAGCGCCGCGTCGAACTGCGCGACCAGCGCCGCGCGGTCGTCGTCGGGCAAAAAGGCCGACTGCGCCGCGTTCTGCGTGATCGTCTTCAGCGCATCCAGCGGCAGGCCCATCGCCACGTGCGCCAGCGCCAGCTCGTCCGTGAGCGTGATGCTGCTCAGCGACGGATCGTCGGTGTTGATCGTGACGCACAGCCCCGCCTCGAACAGCGCCGCCAGCGGATGCTCGGCAAGGTGGTGCACCGCACCGGTTTGCAGGTTGCTCGTGGGACAAATTTCGAGCGGCACGCCGCGCTCGCGCACAAGTTCCAGCACGCGCGGACTTTCCACGATCCGCACTCCGTGCCCGATGCGATCCGCCCCGATGCGCGTCACCGCATCGTGGATATTCTTGGGACCGTCCCACTCGCCCGCGTGAATGGTGACGCACAGCCCGGCGGCGTGCGCCTGCCGGAACAGAGCCTGGAACGGATCGGCGCTGTGCCCGACCTCCAGCCCGGCCAGATCCACGCCCGCGATCGCGTCGCAGCGCAGGTCCAGCGCGGCGGCCAGGGTGCGCTCCGCGATGGCGAGGCTCTCGTGGCGGTTGACGGACACGATAAGGCGGACCTGCATGTCCAGCTTGCGCCGGGCGTAAGTCGTCGCCTCGCAGACCCACTCGATTACCTGCTCGTAGCTGTAGCCGTTGTGCCGCGCCAGCGCGTTGGGTGTAAAGCGCAGCTCAAGGTACTTCACGTTATCGGCGGCGGCATCTTCGATCGCCTCCACCGTAACGCGGCGGATGATCTCGCGCGAGCGAAAAAACTGCCGCAGCGCGCCAAACTTGCTCAGGAACACGCCAAAACTCGCCTCGTCCGTCTCGACCATCTGGACGTGCGGGCGCAGCGCTTCGGGGGAGCTTGAGGGCAGCGGGATCTGGTAGTCGCGGGCGATCTCGACCAGCGTAGACAGGCGCAGCGAGCCTTCGAGGTGGCGGTGCAGATCGACCTTAGGCCAGGTGCGGATCTGGTGCCAGACGGAACTATTGCGATCGATCACCTGCCCGACGCTAAACATCCTCATGAGGCTGCTCCGGTTCCAGCGGCAGGGTCACGATAAACGTGCTGCCTTGGCCTTCCTGGCTTTCGACGCCAACCCGGCCACCGTGCGCCTCGGTGATGCGCTGCACGATGGATAGACCCAGGCCCGCGCCGCCATAGCGGTGCTTAATCATACGATCCCCCTGATAGAACCGCTCGAAGATATGCGCCAGCTTTTCCGGGGCGATGCCAATGCCGTGATCGGTGATGGAAATCGTAAAGGATGGCTCGGACGGATCGACGCTGGTGCGCAGGGTGATCGTCTCGCCATCGGGGGAAAACTTCGCCGCGTTGCCGATCAGGTTATCCAACACCTGATTGAGCCGGTCACGATCCGCATCGATCACATACGCGCCGGGCACAAGCTGCGCATCGAACTGAAGGCCGCGCTCGCCGTAGATCAGCGCCGCGCCCTTGCAGGCGGATTCGCACAGGTCGTTCAGGTTCACCGGGCCGAGGTCGAGCGTATCGTGCCGGATGCGTTCCAGGGCGAGGATGTCATCGATCAGGCGGCTGATGGAGCGCGTCTTGTCGTCGATGACGGCCAGCGCTTCGGCCTGCTCGCCCGTAATCGGCCCCATTTCCTCGTCGCGCAGCAGCCCGGTATAACCGCGCACCAGCGACAGCGGGCTACGCAGCTCGTGACTGACGTTGGCGATCAGCTCGTCGCGCAGGGCGTCCACTTCCTTGAGACTCGCATTGGCCGCGGACAGCTCGGCGGCGCGCTCGCGGGTCTCGTTCAGCAGGTGCATGGTCTGGATCGCGGCGGCGATCTGCCCACCCGCGATCGTCAGCAGGCGCTCGTGATCGGGCGTAAACGCATAGGGCTGCTCGCTGTCGATGCTCAGGGCGCCGATGGCGCGGTCCTGCACGGTGAGCGGCACGCACAGCAGCGAGAGAATCGCGGGATCCACCACGCGGAAATCGCGCTGGGTGCGCGTATCGGGCACATAAATCACGCTGCCGGTCGAAACCACCTGCCCCGCGACCGGCTCGCCCAGCTTGAAACGCGCGTTGGGCAGCAGGCGCGGATCGATGCCGATCGACGCGCGCACCACGACCATCTCCCCGGCGTCGTCCAGCAGGCTGATCGATACCGAGCGGCACCCAAACACCTGCTGCACCGTGCGGACCACGATGCGCAGGATGTCATCGAGCGACTGGCTGCTGCTAACGCGCTGCGCCAGCTCATACAGCGCGCTGACTTCATCGAGGCGGCGGCGCAGGCTGATGTGATAGCGCACGTTGTCGAACGCGGTCGCGGCCTGCATGCACACCAGATCCAGGGCGCGCAGGGTGTCGCTGGTCAGGGTGTGGGGCTGGTCGTAGAGCAGCGTCAGCGCGCCCAGCATCTGCCCTCCATAGCGGATCGGACACAGCACCGCCGTGCGCACCGGCCAGCCGGTCGCAAACTGCGCCAGCCCATCGGCGCTCTCCGCTTCGAGCAGCACCAGCGTCGTACCGCGCAGCACCTGATCCAGCGCATCGACGCGGTAGATCGCGTCCCCACGTAAGATATGCAGATCGCGCGGCTCGTCGGCGCTCCTGCCGTGCTGTTCCAGGCGATACGCCGCGCCCCACGACGGGTCATCGACCAAGTGCATCCAGGCTTCGCGCGGCTGGAACAGATCCTGCGTCGCAGACAGCACCAGCCCCGCGATCCCTTCGAGATCGTGCCCGGCGGCCAGCGCCAGGCCCAGGCGGTGAATCGCTTCCAGCATCGCCAGCCGGTTCGACGTCTCTTCGAACAACTGCACGTTCTGGATCGCGCTGGCAATCGGCCCGGCGAGGGTTTCCATCAGGGCGATGTCGTCGGGCGTATACGCGCCCGGCTGGTAGCTCTGTACGCTGAGCACGCCGACCGTTTCGTCCTGAGTGATCAGCGGCATCATGAGGATGCTGCGCGGCACTTCGCCGTCGATAATCGTTTCCTGCGGCAGCGCGTCGTCAGCGGTATCGAAGATGATCACCGGCTCGTGGGAACGCAGCACGCGGCCCAACAGCCCCGCATCGGCGCTTTGAAATTCGTCGTCACGGCAGAAGCCGTGATCGTACGCGCCGGTAATCCTGACCACCTGCGTTTCGGGATTATACAGCCCGATATAAAACGTGGTGGCGTCCATCAGGCTGTTGATCTTCTGGTAGACCACGTCGAGCAGCCCGCCCAGATCAACGTGCCCCAACGCCAGACTGACGTCGCTGACCGCTTCGTACTGCTGCACGCGCCGATGCTTTTCTTCGTACATATACGCGCTGGAAAACGCCGCGGCAACCTGACTCGCCAATGCCTGAAGCAGATCGGCGTCTTCGGCGCTGAAAGCATTCGTCTGCGTACTGTTGAGCGAGATCAGGCCCAAATAGTCGCCGTGGTAGATCAGCGGCGCGCCCAGCCAGCTCCGAATATGCTGGCTACCCGCCAGTTTGACCCAGGTCGGCTCGTTCGCGCAGTCCGGGATCAGCAGCGCACGGCCCGTTTCGCGCAGGGTGCGGGTCGTATGGAACTCCCCAAGGGTTTCAATCTCGTCCGGCGAAAGCTGTTCGGGCCGGGGGCCGCTGCTGCGCATCACGCGGAGCCGGTCGTCCCGATCGACCAGGAACACGGTCACGCTGTCCGCCGGGATCAACCGCAGCGACTGGTCCAGCACCGTATCGAGCAGCGCTTCCAGTTCCAGCGTGCCGGACGTCGCCAGCAAGATCGAGTACAGCGTCAGCAGGCGCTCGCGCGTGTTGTCCTCGAAATGGTGCTTCAACAGGTACTGCTGGCCACCGGGCAGACGCCACGCGATGATATGCACCGGCACGTGACGATCCGCCGCCCCCAGCGCGCCCAGCCGGATCTCGCCGGAGGCCGCGCCCTCGTCGCACAGATCCGCCCACCACGCCCGCACCTGGGCGCGATCGTCGGGCACGATCAGGTCGAACATCGAGCGCCCTTCCACCGCGCCCGCCTGGACGCTGCCGTAAAAGCGCACGGCATCGGGCGACGCAAAACAAATCGCGCCCTCCGTATCAGCGATCAGGCTGATATCGCGGGGCGCATTCAGCGCGGACATAAAGGCCGACGTGTTCGCGTTCAAGATCATCTTCTGCGCGACGGTGCTTTAGCCGGTCCACCGCCCGGCTCATCCTGTGAATGAACGATCAGCCAGCTCCAGTAGCGCCAGGCCGCCGCCAACGCCACCCCCAGGCTAATTGCAAATGGAACCGAATACAAAAATGCCTCGGCAGCGCTGTCATCCAGCACGCCGCCGTCCCCGATCCCCGGCGCAAGCAGCCGGATGGCTGCGGGAATCAGCATCAGCACCATCGCCACGTAAAACCAGCGGTAGTACGGCGGGCGCTTGGTCACCGATCCGAAGCGCTGGCTGATCTGCGCCATGACGTACAACCCGTAGATCAGAGCCAGGGGCGCCGCAACACTGAGCAGGGCCAGGATATTTTCCATCGACGGTCCTCTCGATTTCCCGGCGCGCCTAGCGCCCGCTGGTCATTAGACGATAGGTGCGATGCGCCAACACCGCCAGACTCGCGCCACCCAGCAGCAGCAGCAAATCGAGCCACGCGTCCCCGGCGATTTTGCCCGCCGCGATGATCCGCACCGCCGCCGCGCCAAACAGGATCACCGGCACGGCAAACAACTGGTAGTAGGTGCGCTGCGACGCCATCTGCTCGTAAAAGCGCGCGATCAAGGCCAGAACGAGGATAAACGCGGCAACGAGAACCCATCCAACAAGGGTTAACAATTGGTGGATGTCGCTCCAAGACATAGGCTGCTCTCTCCTGGTCGTGGTGTGCCCCCGACCCAGACGGCCCGGCTAGCGCAGGCTGCGAATGACGTGATAAATAGCCTTAACTCGAAACTGGCGATCATCGCAAGCGTCAAGGAATCGATCGATCATGTGCCGCGTCTGCGGATCGTCCGTCAGCGTGAAGATGCGCAGCCCACCCAGGTTATCCATCTCGACCAGCCCGTCGTGTACCAACTGCACCAGCTCCGGCTCCAGCGTGCGCACGTCACGGTCCAGGACGCGCGCGATCGACTCCGCCGTTTCGCTGGTATGGGGGTGATCGTTAAAAAAACGGACCAGATCCCACTTGATGAAAGTGTTGATCCGGCCCTGAATAAACTCAAGCAAAAAAGGCTCCATGTCGTCCATCGGACTGGCCGCCAGCTTGTTTGCGTCTGCCATGAGGCGTGTTCCTCTTTGCTCGCGCGGTCGGTAAGTGACCGGCGCAGCGTGCCACCCGTCACGCGCGCCGGTTGTATTCGTGGATGGATCGTGACCGGCCCCGGTGGCCGATCCGCTAGCGCCGACGCCGGGACGCCGCCGTGCGTTTCACCGCGTCGGGCGCCACCGTCTGCCGCTGTTCCTGCAGCAAACGATAGTGGCAGTTCTTAAACTTCTTGCCACTGCCGCAGGGGCATGGGTCATTACGTCCCACATTATCGTACATTCCCGCATTTCGCGCAGGTTCGGGCGCAGCAGTGCGCGCGGGCGTCGGAGCCGCCCCACCGGAGCCGTCACTGGAGGCCACGGTGGGCATCGCGCCGCGCCCGGCGCGGATGTTGCTCAGGTGTAGCTGCGTGGGGATGCGCGCCGCGCTGGGCTGCTGCTCGCGCGGGGCGACGCGGAAGATATCGCGCACGACCTTGCCGCGAATTTCCTCTTGCAGCGCGGTCCACATGGCGTAACTTTCGCGCTTGTACTCCACCAGCGGGTCGCGCCCGCCGTAGCCCATCAGCCCGATGCCTTCACGCAGGATGTCGAGGTCGGTCAGGTTGCGCTGCCACAGCGAGTCCACCACCGCCAGCATGACGTGGCGCTCGGCCATATTCATCCATTCGTCGCCGAAACGCTCCGCGCGCTCGTCGTAGACCTGAAGCGCGCCTTTGACCAGCATCAGCTCGATCTCGTCGGCATTGGGCGCGTCCGCGAGCGCATCGGGCGTGATGTGCGCCGGGACGGGATAAATCGTCAGGGCGGCGCGGTGCAGCTCGTCCACGGCCCACTCGTCGGGATCGCCGTGGACGTGCTCGTTCACCAGCTCGTGAAGCTCCTCGGCCAGCATACGCTGGATCTGCTCACGCAGCTCGCCCGGCTGGGCGTTCAGGATCATGCGGCGCTGGTTGTAGATCGTCTCGCGCTGCTTATTCACCACGTCGTCGTACTCGAGCACGTGCTTGCGGATGTCGAAGTTGTGGCCTTCGACGCGCACCTGGGCCTGCTGGATCGACTTGGAGATCATGCCGTGCTCGATGGGCATGTCTTCGGGCATGTCAGCCCACTTCATGAAGTTCTTCACGCGGTCGCCGCCGAAGCGCTTCATGAGGTCGTCTTCGAGCGAGAGGTAGAAGCGGCTCTCGCCGGGGTCACCCTGGCGGCCCGACCGGCCACGAAGCTGGTTGTCGATGCGCCGCGCCTCGTGGCGCTCCGTGCCCAGCACGTACAGCCCGCCTTCGGCCAGCACCTTCTTGCGGTCTTCGATAATCTCGGCCTTCGCTTCGGCCAGCACTTCCTGCCACTGCTCGCCGGTGGCCTCGGTGATGTCGACGCCGTAGCGCTTACGCAGCTTCTCACGCGCGAGGCCGTCGGGATTACCGCCGAGCAGGATGTCAACACCACGCCCGGCCATGTTGGTGGCAATGGTCACCGAGCCGGGGCGGCCCGCCTGGGCGATGATCACGGCTTCGCGCTCGTGCTGCTTCGCGTTCAGGACGTTGTGCGGCACGCCGCTGCGTTCGAGCAGCTTGCTCAGACGCTCGCTGGTCTCGATGGCGGTCGTACCGACCAGCACCGGCTGGCCGCGCTGCTGGCGCTCTTTGATGTCCGCCACGACGGCGTGGAACTTGGACTTTTCGTTCATGTACACGTAGTCCTGCTTGTCCTCGCGGATACAGGGCAGGTTCGTGGGGATCGCCGTCACTTCGAGGTTGTAGATCTCGTCGAACTCGCTGGCCTCGGTCATGGCCGTACCGGTCATGCCCGCCAGTTTTTCGTACATACGGAAGTAGTTCTGGAACGTGATCGTTGCCAGCGTCAGGTTTTCGCGCCGGACCTCGACGCCTTCTTTCGCTTCGATCGCCTGGTGCAGACCTTCGGAGAAGCGCCGACCGTGCATCAGACGCCCGGTGAACTCGTCCACGATGATGATCTGCCCGTTCATGATCACGTAATCTTTGTCGAGCTGGTAGGTCACGTACGCCCGCAGCGCGTTGTCCAGGTAGGGCAGCATCTCTGCGTTCTCCGGGCCGTAGAGGTTATCGCCCTGGAGAATGTGCTCGTGCTCCAACATGCGCTCGATCTTCTCGACGCCCGCTTCAGTGAGGTATACGCTGCGCGTGCGCAGCTCCTCGACGTAATCGCCGTCCGGCTCCTCGACGTCGATGCTTTCCTGGCTGCTCGGCTTCAGCGAGCGCACCAGCCGCGAGAACAGCCGGTAATGGTCGGAGGGCGCGTCGGCCTGACCGCTGATGATCAGCGGGGTACGCGCTTCGTCGATCAGGATGTTGTCCACCTCGTCGACGATGCCGTAATAGTGGCCGCGCTGCGTCAGGCGGTCCAGGCTGGGGGCCATGTTGTCGCGCAGGTAGTCGAAGCCGAACTCGTTATTCGTGCCATAGGTGATGTCGGCCTGATACGCCTCGCGCCGCTCGATCGGCTCAAGGTACTGGAAGCGCGCATCGTCGCTGCTCCATTCCGGGTTGAAGCGGAAGGAGTGCATCGTGTCGTTTTCGCCCCGGTTCTGGATCACTGCGGAGGTCAGGCCCAGGAAGTGATAGATCGGCCCCATCTGCTGCAAGCCGAACTTGGACAGGTAGTCGTTGGGCGTGACGAGGTGCACCCCGCGCCCGGTGAGCGCGTTGAGATACATCGCCAGGGTCGCGGTCAGCGTCTTACCTTCGCCCGTCTTCATCTCGGCGATCTTGCCCTGGTGCAGCACGATGCCGCCGATGAGCTGCACGTCGAAGTGCCGCTGGCCGATGGTCCGCACGGCAGTCTCGCGCACGACGGCGAACGCTTCGGGCAGGATGTCGTCGAGCGTCTCACCGTCTTCGAGCCGCTGGCGGAACTCATCCGTTTTGGCGCGCAGGTCGGCGTCGCTGCACGCCTTCATCTGCGGTTCGAGCTTGTTGATGTCCTCGACAATATCGCGGTGCTTGTTGAGTTCTCGTTCGTTCGGATCACCGAACACGGCTTTTGCCAGTGATTTAAACATCGTACCTCTCGCACCTGCAGGGCGGAGGCAAGCGCCGCCGTCCCACCTCATTAACCGATGGTCGCAGTGAATTTAGAATACCGGAAGGATTATAACATATCGAGGGGTGGCCTTGAAGCATTCCGGCTCACTCTAGCGGATCTCTAATACATGCCAGAGTGAGCCGGAAACGGGGTGACCCTTTAGAGGAGCGACAGGACCATCACGAAGGCCAGCACGGTCACGAGCACCGCGGTCAGCCCCAGCACGACCAGCAGCAGAATCGCCCACAGCGGGATGTTGCTGCCCACCTGCGACTTTTGCACGGCACGGCGCGGCTGAGACGCGACCCGTCGCGGCGAGTGCTGGGTTTCAAGCTGCTCGTTCCACGGCTCGACTTCCCAATGCCTCTGCTCGTGCAGCGGCGCCGGGATGCGGCCCTGCCCGTTCGGTTCGTACCGCGACCGGCGCGGTAGACGCGCGCGATACGCTACGCGAGAAGAAGGCGCCAGCGGCAGCGGTTCGTCGTCTACGTACCCTGCCGCGAGATCCTCGATCTCGACGCCCGTATCACTCAGATCATCTTCGTTTGCCAAAGCCCACTGGTCTTCGGTCAAAGTGCTGCGCAGATAGCTGCGCCGGTTGGGAGCATACTCGTTCATCGCAAACCCCCGATCGGTTTAAGTGTGCCCTTTAGTGTACCCCAAATTTTAGGGGGTTAATGGGCTGGAGCCTGACAGCCGCATGACTACCGGCTGACGCTCACCGACAGAAAAGCCAAACGCTGCCCACAGCGGTCACAGGTCGTGAACGACAGGTGTGGGAAGGGATGCACAGGGGAAAACCCGGCAGGTTGTGTAGGAGCGTTTTGGCGCTTTTTAACTTTTAGACTCAGGGAGGTAGAAAAGCAGGGCGGGTTTCTAACCCGCCCCTACAAAACCCCGCCGGGCACAGCCTGTCTCCCCTCTCCAATCGAATTGGAGAGGGGCCGGGGGTGAGGTTCTGGAAGAAACGGACGGAATCCGGTTGATCCGAGGAACCGTCAATCGCGGATCGCTAGCAGCTCCGCGACGGCGCTGCCGGGATCGAGCGTGCGCGCCGCCATGCGATCGACCACGTCCGCGAGCGCAGCGGGGGTCTGCGCCGCCAGCAGACGCGCCAACAGCACCTCGCGCAGCCGGTCGATCAGCTCCGCCTCGACGCGCTGCCGCTCGCGTTCCTGGCGCTGGCCGCTCTCGCGCAGGTGCTCGCCGTGCGCCGCGATCGCGTCCGCGACGGCGTCCAGGCCCTCATTCTCCGCCGCGACGGTCTTCAGGATCGGCACCTGCCAGAAATCATATTCGGGGGAAGCGCCCGTGTCGTCCTGGATCAGCCGCTGGCCGTGATGCGGCACGGCGCGCATGCGGTGGCCCAGGTCGAGCATGGCCCGCAGCGCGCGGACCGTGTTCTCCACGCCGGGCCGGTCGGCCTTGTTCACCACCAGGATGTCCGCGATTTCGAGGATGCCCGCTTTGATCGCCTGAACGTCGTCGCCCAGGCCGGGCGCGTCCACCACGATCGTGGTGTAGGCCGTGCGCGCGATGTCCACTTCGCTCTGCCCCGCGCCGACCGTCTCGATCAGCACGAGATCGAAGCCCGCCGCGTCGAGGATGCGCGTCACGTCGTTGGTCGTCGCGGAGAGGCCGCCGAGGCTGCCCCGGCTCGCCATGCTGCGGATGAACACGCCCGCATCCCCGGCGTGATCGCTCATGCGGATGCGGTCGCCCAGCACCGCCCCGCCGCTGAACGGGCTGGTGGGATCCACGGCGACGATGCCGACCGTCTGCCCGCGCGCGCGGAACACACGGGTCAGCGCGTTAACCACAGTCGATTTACCCGTGCCGGGCGCGCCCGTGATGCCCACGATCGCGGCGCGACCCGTATGCGGGTACAGCGCGGCGATGGCCGCATCCGCGCCGGGCACGCGATTTTCCACGCGCGTGATCAGGCGCGCCAGCGCGCGGCGGTTGCCCGCCAGCACACCGTCCACCAGCGCGCCAAACTCGGATGATAGGGCGGCGTGCGGACCCGTCATGCCGCGAACACGCCGTTGATGTGCTCCACGATCGCCTCGGTATTCGTGCCGGGGCCGAACACAGCGCTGACACCCAGCTCGGCCAGCGCGGGCGCATCCTCGTCGGGGATGATGCCGCCCACCACCACCATTACGTCGTCAAGTCCTTCGGCGCGCAGCAGCTCGATCACGCGCGGCACGAGCGCCATGTGCGCCCCGCTGAGGATCGACAGGCCGACCACGTCTACGTCTTCTTGCAGCGCGGCCTCCGCGATCATTTCGGGCGTCTGGCGCAGGCCGGTATAAATCACTTCCATGCCCGCATCACGCAGCGCGCGGGCGATCACTTTCGCGCCCCGGTCGTGCCCATCCAGGCCGGGCTTGGCGATCAGTACGCGGATCTTTTGTTCGCTCATGGATTACCCTGTTTGACTCCGATTCATGCGTGCTCAACGCGGCGGATTATAGCGCACCCACCGCTTACTGGACATAACAGCCGAGCGCGGCAAAAGTGACGCGGCACACTAAAACGCATCGGGGCGGACCACATGGCCCGCCCCGGTTGGTTGCGTTACGAGTTTGCGTTGGTGGTAATGCTCTACTCGGTTACCGGCACAGCGTTGATGTCGCCCTGCACGTTGGCGTACTGCGCCGAGATCCAGCCCTCGCCAGCGCCATAGTTGATCTTGTACCACGACGCGTCGGCGTTCTTGCCGATCAGCGGGTAGACGTTCGGCGCGGACGCCACACCCACCACGCGCGTATCCGTGGACGGCCCCTGCCGGATGTTCAGGTTGATGATCGTCGGGGCAGCGCCGGGCTGACCCTCGGCCAGCGGCGGGATGGTCGAGTCCTGCGGCGCGGCCTCGCCACCCTCGGCGGGCGCGACGGGCGCAGCCGGAACGGATCCGGTCGCCTTGTACTGGCTGATCATGTCGCGCGCCATGTCGAGGTACTGCGTGCCGAAGTTGGCGCTCGGCTCGATGTGGCTGTTCTCGAAGAACTCGTTCCAGCTCGTGATGATGATCATGTGCGGGTTGGATGCCACCGCGCCGCTGAAGCTCGCCTGGAAGAACGAGCCGTTGCCGCGATCGCGCACGACGGGATCGGCGCGGCCCAGGTGCGACTCGTCGAAGCCCGGCATGGCCGTGGCGACGAAGATGCCGCCCGCCGTCTTCACGCGCGAGGACCACGTGGCGTTCGTGCCCGCCGGGTTGCCGCTCCACGCGATGTTGTACAGGTTCAGGCCGTCGAACACGCCGACGTAGTTCAGCGCGTTGCCTTCCGCAATCCAGATCGAGTCGTGGTTGGGATCGACGGCATTGCGCACGCCCGCCCACTGCTGCGGCGTGAAGCGCTGCTGGTTCCAGAAGAAGATCACGGGCTTGCCGTTGTAGCGCAGGTACGCCGGGTGGCTGCCCAGGCTGTGAATGGCATGATCGACCGCGCCCTGTGCCTCTTCGATGGTGGACAGGAAGCCCTGCCCCATGTCGATATCGACCGCGACGTGGAAGCCCTGCGACGATGCCTGGTTGAGCAGCGTACCGAATACGCCGCTGGTGTACGGCTCGCCGGGGCCGAACCAGCTCATCACGAAGCCGTCGATGCCCGCCGACTGCGCCTGGCTGATCTGGCGCGACATCACGCCCGCATCCGCCGAATCGTAAGGTTCCGCCGGGCGGTCGAGCAGTTCGCCCGCGCCCCACTGCCCGCTGTTATACCAGCCGTAGAAGTAGGCCAGCACCATCGGCCCGGACTGCGCTTCCGCCGTCTGAGTCGGCTGGGCAGGCGCGAACGGGACCACCAGGGCGGCCAAGAGAATGACTACTATCCACTTCCTCATTCCAGTCTCATCCCATAACTAGTGATACAGATAGGTACTACAGAGGTAGCATAGTCACCAACGCAGCGGCAACCTTACTCCGTGAAAAAAGTAAAAACAACAGGACCGCAGAACTAGCGTTCTGCAAACCCGAGGGGCACCCCATTCGGCACGCCAGATAGGTACCATTCGGGCACGGTGCGCTTCCGCGTTGTGTGATAAAATGCAAGACGAAGTTGAGTGAAAGTGCCAGTGGCGGAGCAGGATTAATGCAATCGCACGTCATGTACATCCGATCCCGGGAGCATTTTCCCGGTATATTGCTGGCCGCAGTCGTCCTGCTGGCCGCCGCGATCCTGTTGATCGCGGATGCCGCCGCCGCGTGGCGCTGGCGCGAGCAGCCCTTTGTGGGCGTCATGCCCCTGCGCGACCTGACGCTGGACGCCAGCCAACCCCTCGCGGACGATGCGTGGCCGGTCCGCGACGCCGGACTGCGCGCCGGAGATCGCCTGATCGCGCTGGATGGCGTCGATCTGGCCGGGCTGCCGGTTGGCGAGCGCGTAGGCGCGTTCCGCGACGTGCTGAAGGCGCACGAACCGGGTGACACGCTCGTCGTGAGCTTCCGGCGCAGCGATATGGACGTGCCCCCGGCACCGGGTATGGCCTGCGAAGCGCTGCCCGGCGAAGACGCCCTGCTGTGCACGACCGACGTCACGCTGGCCACCATGCCCAATATCGATTTCGCGGGACACTTCGGCCTGGGCTGGATCGCCGCGATCGTCGTCTGGGCGACCGGCGCGGCGGTGTTCATCCGCCAGCCCACGACGCTGGTCGTGCGCCTGGGCGCGATGCTGGCCGCGGCACTGTCCGTCGCGCTGGGCGGTTGGTTCGACGCGCACACGACGCACTGGATGGTCGAAGCGTGGCTGATGGCGTGCAGCCTCACCGGCGCGCTGCTGATCTCGCTGGGCCTGATTTTCCCCTACCGCTACGCGTTCTTGCAGCGCACCCCGGCCTGGACCTGGGCTCCAATCGTGGCAAGTCTGGCGCTCAGCGCGGCGGGCATCGTCATTTACCGCGCCGAGGGCAATCTGAGCCACCAGACGGTCCTCTTCGCGCTGAGCGTGATCGTGGTCGGCATCCTGGCGCTGGCGGGCATGTCGCAGTTACGCCGCGTGCGCGCCGCTTCACCCCTGGCGAACAACCAGATTTCCATCGCGCTGTTGGGCCTGATCCCGTGGATGGCTGCCGCCCTGATCGGATTCGTGTGGCAGGTCTTCACGGGCCACCTGCCGACCGCGCTGGTGCTGCTGAATCAAGTGCTGCCGGTGCTGTTCCCGATCACGATGGTTTACGCGCTCTCGCAGTCACGGCCCGCCGACGCGGACCGCTTCGTGACGCAAAGCGTGCTGTATGCCATGGTCGTGGGCGTGCTGGGGGTCGCGTACTGGCTGGTGGTGACCGGCCTGTCGCTGCTGCTGGGCCGGACGGTGCTTAGCACGGCATCCAGCCCCATCATGATCGCGGTGACCGTGTTCGCCATCGCGGTGCTGTTCATGCCGCTGCGGCAGGCGCTTCAGCGGCTCGTGGATGCGACATATTTCCGGGGCCGCCGCGCCTATCAAGCCCAGTTGGAGCAGTTCGCACGCGAAGTCGCCAACGCGGTGACGCTGCGCGACGTGATCGCGCTGGTGCAGCGGCACCTGAACGACACGCTCGCGCCGGAACACGTCACACTGTTCGTGCGCGACGTCAGCCTGCAAGCCTACCGGCCCGAACCGGATCCGGCGACCGGCCTGCCCCTGACCGACGTCATGTTTGCGCTGGACGGCGGGCTGGCGCGCGCTTTACGCGATCAGGCGGGATTGATCTATTTGCAGGAAGGGCGGCCCCTGCCCCTGGAAATCGTGAGCGACCGCGCCAAGCTGGGCGTCGTGGGCGCGCCGCTGATCGTGCGGCTGAAGGGCCAGCGCACGCTGAACGGCTTCCTCGCCATTGGACGGCGGCGCAGCGGGGCCGGGTATGCGCAAGAAGACCTGCGCTTCATCGAAAACCTGAGCGACCAGATCGCGCTGGCGGTCGAACGCGCGCAGGTCGTGGACGACCTCGAACGCCGTATGCGCGTGCAAGACGTGCTGAGCCAGGTCAGCCGCGCGCTGAACTTCGCCATCGACTTCGACACGCTGCTGGAATTGATCTATGCGCAGACCAGCCGCGTGATCGACGCGCCGAACTTTTACATCGCGCTGCGCAACCCCAACATGGATGAACTCACCTACGTGTTCTACAACGAAGGGGACGAGCGCATCCTGGCGAAAGAGGGCACGCGCTGGCGTATGGGCCTGGACCTGATCAGCGAGATCGCGCGCACGCAGCAAACGCTGCGCACCGACGACTTCGTGCGTGAAACCATGACGCGCGATCCCAACGCTCAAATCAGCAATACGTCGATCAAAGCGTGGATGGGCGTGCCGCTGCTGGCGGATACGGGCACGGGCGTTTTGGGCGTGATGGTCGCGGCCAACAGCGAGCCGGGCGTCACCTTCAGTGACGACCAGCAGGACCTGTTCTGGGACATCGCCAACCTCGCGGCGAGCGCCATCGACAAGCTGCAGCTGTTCAACAAGACGCAGCAGCGCGCCCGCCAACTAAGCGCCATCAACGAAATTTCGAGCCACCTCGCCGCCGAACTGGGCGACGTGGACCGCCTGCTGCGCA
>NZ_DAISHJ010000098.1:0-19673 GCF_036822615.1 Aggregatilinea sp.
GCTCAAAAGTGTCGTTCTCCCAGAACTTGATTGGAGAGGGGCCGGGGGTGAGGTCGCGTTTGCCTTTGCTTTCGCCCTTGCTTTCAGCCAATTGCTAACCGCTAACGGCTGATCGCTGCCTCTTTGGGGCCAAGGGTGAGGTGGCTTTTGCCTTTTACTTTGCCCTTGCCTTTGCTTTTCCCCATCTCCTATTCCCCGTTCCCTACTCGACCTCCACCGTCAGCGTGTAATCGAGATTCTCCGTATCCCGCGAGCGCGGACGCTTGACCACGACCCGGTAACTGCCGTCGGCGGGCAGCGTCAGCGCCTCGACCGCCGTCTCGCCGTCCACGGACGGATCGCTCTCCGCGATGCGGTTCTTGTCAGGATCGAGCACCTCGATTTGCAGCGCGATCTCGTCGCTGGGCGCGTGCGTGACGCGCAGCGTCACCACGTCCCCGGCCTGCCCGCTGAACCCGTACAGCTCGCGCGGATTCATCCCGCTGACGCGCCCCTGCACCGTCTGCCCGTACGCGATGAAGCCTTCACCACCGCCGCCGGGTGCGGCGTTCGCGGAGGTCACGGTCAGGCTGTAATCGCCGCCGTAGAAGCCTTCCGCGCCCAGGAAGCGTGTCGCCACCACGAGATATACCCCGCCTTCGGGCAGCGTCGCGCTGATCTCCGCGACCCGGATCGCGCTCACGTCGCCGCCTTCCGCCAGCCGCTCTCCGTCCGGCCCGATCAGTACCGCGTACGGATCGAGCGACGCGGCATCGGCGCTGAGGTGCACGGTGATCTGGTCGCCCTGCGCGCCTTCGAAGGCATAAACGTGCTGGAAGTCGTCATCGGTCAACGTACCGAGCGCGCGCTGGCCGAGCGTGATCGGAGTCGCGTCCGCCGCGTCGATCGAGTTCAGCGTGACGGCGGGGATAGCGTCCGGCCAGTCCGCCGCGTTGAACGATCCCACGCCGGGGTTCGCGGCCACGGCGTCGAAAAAGTCGGAAATGGTGGGCGTCAGCACGCCGACGTGCGCCGCCAGGATCGTGCCGTCCGTATCGATCAGCAGCGTGGTCGGCAGCGTGTCGATGCTGCTGCGCCGCGCCAGCCAGTCCTTTTTGTCCAGCACGGCGGTGATGCCGTCCGGCTGCAAGGCCAAAAACGCCAGCGCGTTGTCCTCCGAATCGGCAGTGTTCACGAACAGCACGTCGAAGTCGTGCGCGTCGTGCGCCAGCGCCACATCCGTCAGGTGCGGAAATTCCAGGCGGCAGGGCGGGCACCACGACGCCCAGAAGTTAAACGCCGTGGGGCGCTGCAAATCGTCCAGCGTGATGCTGCCATCCCCGTTGAGCAGCGGCAGGTCGAAGCGATCGAGCCTATCCCCGACCGGCGTCCGCGCGACGGCGGCGCCCGGTTCGCCCAGGTTGCCGCCGATCCAGAACGTGAAGCTGCCCGTGCGCAGATTTTGCAGGTGCGCGCGCAGCGCCGCCTGTTCGACGCCTTCCGCCGGATCTTGCGCGGTGGCGGAACGGGTCGGCAGCAGCCCGGCGACCAGCAGCAGAACGAGCAGGGCGGTAAGGAAGCGAGTTGCCGGTTTCATCGTGTGCTCCAATGCAAGCGATTCGTGCGGTGGTTGTGTTCCCGATTATGACACGAATTCGTGCCCACGAGGGACCCTCGCGCAAAATCGGCGGCTGGCGCGCTACCCTCTCACGGTGGAATGAGCCATAATCGACAGGCGTGTGCGGGCGTCAAGCAGGGGGCGCAAATGAATCACGAAACCGGATCGTTTGAAGGCGTCGATGGGCAGATCATTTTTACGCAGCGCTGGCTGCCGGATAAATCGCCGCGCGGCGTGGTGATTCTGGCGCACGGCATCGCGGAGCACAGCGGGCGCTACGAGCACGTCGCGCGGACGCTGGTCGATCGCAGCTATGCGGTGTATGCGCTGGATCACCGGGGGCACGGCAAATCCGAAGGGGAACGCGTGATGGTCGGCGCGTTCGAGGACTACGTGGCCGATCTGCGTACTTATTTCGAGCAGGCGCGCGCGGCCTATCCCGATTTGCCGGTGTTCCTCTACGGGCACAGCATGGGATCGCTCATCGCGCTGTTGTTCGCCGCGCAGTATCAGGACGATCTCGCGGGGCTGATCACGACCGGCACGGCGCTGGCGCTGGCGGGGTCCAATCGCGTCCTGGCTGCGATCGTATCCGTGCTCGACAGCGCGATCCCCGGCGTGCGCTTGATCCCGTTCGATGCGCGCGGCCTCAGCCGCGATCCGGCGGTGGTCAAGGCCTATGTCAATGATCCGCTGGTGGAGCGGCGGCGCTTTAAGGTCCACATGATCGCGGAGCTGAGCGGCGCGAGCTTCAAGGCCCGCCACGCGCTCAAGGCGCTGCATCTGCCCTATCTGGCGCTGCACGGCGGTGCGGACCCCACCTGCCTGCCCGAAGCGGCGCAGATCATCCGCGAAATGTGCACCATGCGCGATCTCACCGTGAAGGTCTACCCCAGCCTGTACCACGAAATCCACAACGAGCCGGAGCAGGCGCAGGTCCTGGGCGACATCGTGAACTGGCTCGATCTGCACGTCATGATCCGGGCATGAGGCGGCCTCCCGCACCCGACCGGGTCGCGCTCCGGCTCTCTGCTATAATGGACATCGGCAGCAGATTCCAGCAGGAGGCCCCCAGGATGAAACGTGTGATGCTCGTTTTGGCGCTGCTGGCGGCGCTGGTAGTCCCGGCCCGCGCGGCGCTGGCGCAAGGCGGCGAGGAACAGGACGATCAGGAGGCCCCATACCGGGGCGCGGCGGTTTATGCCGAGTTCTGCCAGGCATGCCACGGCGATCAGGGCCAGGGACGCGGCGAAGGTCCGGCGTTCCGCGCCATCACGTTTGATCCTGAAACGGCGCACGACATCATCGCGGACGGTCTCGACCGCGACTCGACGGACGGCGCGGCGATGCCGCCGTTCGCGCAGTTGTCGGGCGGCCTGCTGACGGCGCGCCAGATCGACGATCTGCTGGCGTATATGGCAACCTGGGGCACGGGCCAGACGCCGCCGCTGCCCGCGCCAAACCTGGACGCCGTGATCGCGGACTACGTGCCCGACGAGGGCGGCAGGCTCGACGCCGGGGCGGAAATTTACGCCACCTCGTGTTACGGCTGTCACGGGCGGAGCGGCCTGGGGCGCGTGCCGCCGAACTTCCCGCCGCTAACGGTGTCGAACAATACGCTCGCCCTGACGCGTGACGGCACGAATAATCCCTTCATGCCCGCTTTCGGAGCCGAGCACGGCGGCCCGCTCGATGACGCGGCGCTCGACGACCTGAACGCCTACCTCGCGTCGTGGACGGTAGCCGAGCCGCTTGAAGATCCCTCGTCCGAGGGCTACGGCACGCTCCTGATCCTGATGGGCATCGCGGCGCTGCTGGTCGTGGGCGGCGTGACGATGGCGCGCGAAATGGATGTTTGAACCGCGCCTGAATGAACCTGAATTAAATCGTTAATCCGGTCGTTGAGGGCGAATCGCGGCGGCGGATCGGCGCATCTAACCGGAAGGTGCTTGGTAAACGCCCTCAAGTACTGGTACAATACATGTTGATATTGTTGTGCAAGAAATTTTCCCGGCAGCGTTTGATTCAGCGATGAAGGATAGGACATGGCCGAAATCAATTGGGAAAAAAGCAGCGTACTCGCCAAAGAAGGCGTGAAGGCCAAAAAGTCGATTCGCTGGCAATTTCTCGTGGTTGGTGTGGCTCTGCTCGGCGTAATCGCGTACCTGTTGATCTCCAGCGCTGGCGCGCGTTATTACCTGACCCTGGACGAATTGGTCAACGATCCCTCGATGCTCGGTAAGACGGTGCGTGTGTCCGGCGCGGTGGTCGGTGATCCGGCCTTTAACCCCGAAACGCAGGAGCTGCACTTCGTCGTGGCGAACATCCCCAACGACAACAACACCATCCGCGAGCAGGGCGGGTTGGCCGCTGTGCTGCATAAGGCCGTGGAAGATCCCAACGCCTCGCGCGTGGCCGTGATCGCGTACGACAAGGAAATCCCGGACATGCTCCAGAACGAAGCCCAGGCGATCATGTCGGGGCGTCTCGTGGAGGAAAACGGCCAGTACGTGTTCCACGCTGAAGAAATCATGCTGAAGTGCCCCAGCCGCTACCAGGAAGACGTGCCGCAGCAGGTCGCGGAAAACTCGTAGCGCTTCAATAGGTCTGCCAACACAACGCGCCGGAGGGTTGCCCACTCCGGCGCGTTTTTGATTCTATTCGGCTTGGAGCGGGGTCAGGGTCGCGGCGTCTTTCCCTGTTCCCTACAGGCTGTTATGCGCTTTTCGCGCGAGAAAACTGGTTTCTCACGCATTTGTTGTCCCGCGATCCGTAGGGGCGGGGCTTGCTCCGCCCGTTTTTACCCCTTCTCACCGCTCGGCGAGGGATCAGGGTCGCGGCGCTTTCCCCGGTTTCCTATCCCCCATTCCCTAATCCCTATTCCCCGTACTCGGCCATCACCCCTGCCAGCCGGATGCCCGCCGCCAGCGTGCGCCCGTCCGGATCGTAGGCCGGATCGTACGAGGCGAGTCCCGCCCCGGCCAGTGTGAAACGCGCGCCGATCTCGCGGATCACTGCCTCGGCCTGCTCGATGCTCAACCCGCCGGGCGGCGCTTCGAACTGGTTCGCCGGGGCGATCGACGCGTCGAGCACGTCCAGATCCAGGTGCAGGTAGACGCGCTCAACCCGTTCGCGCAGCGCATCGAGCGCTGGACCAAGCGCGCCCGCCACGCCCTCCCGCTGGATCTGCGCCGCATCGATCAGCGCCAGCGGCGAGTCGGCCATCAGCCGCGCTTCGTCCGCATCCAGGTCGCGGCTGCCCACGTGCATGATCTGCGCTTCCGGCAGCGGGGCAAAGCCGGGCAGCGCGCCAAGCGCCGCCTGCCAGCAGCGTCCCGCCGCTGCGGCCAGCCCCATGCCATCGAAAAAGCCAGAGACGCTGGTGTCCGGCGTGTTGAAGTCGCCGTGCGTGTCCATCCAGATGATGCCGATGTCAGGCAGTCCAAGCCCGGGCAGCATCCCGATGCACGCGTTGCAGTTGCCCGACAGCAGCAGCGGGAAGCCCTCGCCGTCCTTCACGCGCTCCGCGATGCGATGGTGCAGCAGGAACGCGGCGCGCGGCTCCGGCACGAACGATTCTCCCGGCGACACCTCCGTCACGCGGACGTTGTGCCCCGCCGCGGTGAGCGCCTCCGGCAGCCCTTCGTCGCGGAAGCGAAGTGGCCCGCGGCCCATTCGCTGCCCGTACTGCCCGGAATCGTAAGGATCGACAATCACCTGAATCTGCATGGCTCCTCCTCGACCGGGGCGCGCTGCGCAACGGCGCGCCCACCGCACGTGGTGCACCTCACACCCGTTGTGGATCGGTGTGCGTAAAAAGAGAGGGCGGGTTCAAGCCCGCCCCTACCACCTAACCGGAATTTTCTGCCGCCCGTTTTTTCCCGTTTCCCGCCGCTTGTACGAAGGAAAAGGGGACGCAGCCCGTCTACGCCGGAGTATGCTCGATCCGGCGGCGCTTGTCACGCGATTCGTGCCCTCGCTGCGCCAGGCTTGCACGCAGCCGCATCCAGTACGAGGCCGCCTCCTGCCGCTCGGTGATGTAGACCGTCGTCGTCAGCGTAAGCCAGCTCACGATCAGGATCGTGGTCCACAGTTCTTGCCCATAGCCGGTGTGCATGTCGAAGAAATTGTACGTCAGGCCGAAGATGTCGATGTAGTGGACGTCGAACAGCAGCACCAGCCAGATCCCGACGCGAGGTCGTTCCAGCGCCAGCGGCACGATCCCGATCGCCAGCAGCACCAGCGCGCTGTGCAGGTTGCTGAACGGCGCGCTGAGCAGCGACGCGGCGATCAACATGCCCGTTTTCGCGCGCGACAGCTCGCGGTTGCCCAGGTAGGCCACGCCCAGCGTCACGCCGATAATCAGCACCTGGATCGCGTGCAGCGTCCAGTCGGGCGCGCCCAGCTTGCTGCCCGTCACGTACAGCGAGATGCCGTAATCGAACGAGCGCGTCGTCAGCGTATCCAGCCACGGTTTTCCGGCCCACAGCGTCGAAAGCACCGCCATCGCCCCCACCAGCATCGCCACCTGGAGGAAGAACCGGCGCGTGGCCGTCTGGTACACGTACAGCGCCGCGACCAGCACCAGCAGAAAGGTGGTCTGCGGCTTGATGGTGCTGATCATGCCCGCGACGGCGAACAGCACCGGCCAGCGCCGCCGGTACGCGACCAGCATCGCCAGCACGGCCAGGATCGTGATCGCCTCGTAGTTGGTGTCGGTGAAGTAGCGCCGGTATGAATACGATGCGCCCAGCATCAGCACGCCGATCAACTGCCACTGCCATTCCCGGTAGCGCGGCACGCTCAGCGTCAGCGCCGCCGCGCCCAGCAGTGTCATGATCGCCCAGCTCACGTTGAGCGACAGGTAGCTCAGCGGCAGGATGAAGATCAGCGCCCACGGCGGGCTGAACATGCCCGCATCCCACTGGACATGGCCGCCGCGCGTGGCGTCCCACAGAATTTCCCAGTCGTACGCCAGGGGGCTGGCACGCAGGTCGATGGAGCGCGTAAGGTCAATAAAGTACAGACTTGCCGCCGCGATCCCCGCGCCAAGCAGCACGTACAGCACGAGTTTAAGGCGCAGCAAACTGCGCCGCCGGTCTCTCATACCAATACTCCTCGCCCGGTTCCACAACCACACACCTGACGTTTTAACACAGTTCGCCGGGGCTTCCCACGGTCAAAAGGTCCGAAAGCTCTGTCGGGATTTTATGAATCGTGGTTTAAGGGGATGGCGTCAGGCCCCAGCAGGGTCGGTTTCAGGGCGCGCCGACCGGTATTCGTCCCGGCACACCAGCGCGCCGAAGATCGGCCAGCACACGATCAGCACGAGCGTCCAATAGCTGTTGGTCGAGCCGGTGATGCCAGCCAGTAACATCAGGTACGGAATCTCGAACAGGATGAAGAGGGGAACGCCGTAGCGGGGCCGGGCGAGGGCGAGCGGGAGGATCCCCAGCGCCAGCAGCACCAGCATACTGTGCCCGTTGCTGAACGGGGACGCGAGCAGCGAGCCGCTGATCAACAGGCCCAGCTTCTCGCGCGAGAAGTCACGGTTGCCCCGGTACGCGATGAACAGCGTGACGAGGATCACGACCGCCTGAACCGGGACGATCCAGAGCAGGGGGATACCGATGCGTTCGCCCGTTTCGCGCAGGGACATCCCATACGTGAACTGCTGCTCATCCATCGCTTCGAGCCACGGTTTTCCCGCCCACACCACCGACAGCACCACGATCACGGCAATGGCGGCGCTGGCGGTCACTGTGAAGCGGCGCTCCTGCGTTTGGACCGTATACAACGCGACGACGGGCACGAACAGGAACACGATCTGAGGTTTGACCGTGCACAGCAGCGCGGCCAGGACGAACGGCAGCAGCAGCCGGTTCTGGTAGGCATACACCAGCGCCAGAATCGCGGCGACGGCGATCGCTTCCAGGTTGCCTTCCATCAGCAGGCGCAGCGTCGAGAAAGACGTGCACAGCAGCACGATCCCCGCGAGGTGCCGCTTGTGCCCGTACTGCGGCGGCACGCTGAACACGAGCACCGTAAAGGTGAAAAAGATCAGCAGTCCCCAGCCCGCCGAAAGGGGCAGAAATCCCAGCGGCAGCAAAAACAGGACGACCCACGGCGGGTTGAACATCTTGAGATCCCACCGCATGTGCCCGTTTTCCATCGAGTGCCAGAAGATCTTCCAGTCATAAGCCAGCCGCGAATCGTTGACGTCCAGGCGGCTGGCAAGATACACGAACATCGCCGCCAGCAGCATCAGGCTTGCGCCAAAAATGAGATACTGGACGGGGGTGGTTTTGCGAGAGGAAACTGCTTGCATGGGTACCCTTGCTCGTCGAACACGTTCTGCGTTTCGTTCCGGCAGCGTATTAAATCACCGATGCGGAGAAATGAAAAATGGCCGTCATCGTGCCGCCCTGATGAGCATCCGGTGAGAACCGCTTGAGCCTGCCGTGGGCGTTCGCTATAACTTCGGTTAGGAGCGGATCGGCGCGCCAGAGGACATGGATAGACCTGCCATTCGGCATATATGCTGGCAAAGCACCCGGCACCTATAGTATGATATCTCAAGGATTATTGTTGTATATTCTCGTTGGTTGACTCGACAGGCAGCGAGCGCAGCAGGTGCGGGGGTCAGTTCCCGGCGTAAAGGGGGGGAGCGGCCATTGAGCATCGCCTGATGTTTGCTGTCTGTTGTATTCCATTAAGCGGGAGGCAGAGCCTTGATCGCAGAACTTGGCATCGTCACCACAGGCCTGGCGTTCGCGGCAGCGTTATATGCAATCGTTGCTGCCCTGGCCGGGGCTCGTATGCACCGCGACGAATGGGTGACCAGCGCGCGGAACGCGGCCTTGCTTACGTTCCCCTTGCTGACGGTAGCGGCGGGCGCGCTCATTTACGCGCTGCTCAATCACCACTACGAGATCGCGTACGTCTGGCAGACCACCGACAACGCGACGCCCAGTTTTTACCTCTACACCGCCCTGTGGGGCAGTCAGGCCGGGTCGCTGCTGTTCTGGTCGTGGCTGATGAGCGCCTTCACCTTTGCCGCGCTGCTGCTCAACTGGCAGTCGGAACGGCGGCTGATGCCGTTCGTGATCGTGGCGACGATGGCGACGCTCGGCTTCTTCTTGATCTTGAATGTGTTTATTGAAAATCCCTTTGCCCGCTATTGGGTTACCGCGACATCGTCGTCGCCGGTCAAGGCGGTCTTTGCGCCCGCCGGAGCCGAGTTGTTTTATCCCACCGACGGCACGGGCCTCAACCCGCTGCTGCGGCACATCGGTATGGTCATTCACCCGCCCATGCTCTACCTGGGTTACGTCGGCTTCGTAATCCCGTTCGCGTTCGCCTTCGCGGCGCTGGCGACCGGGCAGCTTGGCTCAAGCTGGATCCGCGCGACGCGCTCCTGGGCGCTGGTGGCGTGGATGTTCCTCAGCGTCGGCCTGCTGCTGGGGGGCCGCTGGGCCTATGACGTGCTCGGCTGGGGTGGCTACTGGGGCTGGGACCCGGTCGAAAACGCGGCCTTGCTGCCGTGGCTGACCGGCACGGCCTTTTTGCACAGCGCCGTCGTGCAAGAAAAACGCGGCATGCTCAAGTTCTGGAACATGCTGCTGATCCTGATCACGTTCCTGCTGGTCATTCTCGGCACGTTCGCCACCCGCAGCGGCGTGGTCAGCAGTGTGCACAGCTTCGCGGAATCGAACGTGGGCCGCCCGATGTTCACCTTCCTGGGCCTGTCCGCCCTCACCAGCGTGATCCTGCTGGCGTGGCGGCAGCAGCGCGGCGACCTGCGCGGCGCGGACGAGCTGGACTCGCTGCTCAGCCGCGAGAGCTTCTTCCTGCTCAACAACTGGCTGTTCCTGGGCCTGACCATCGTCGTGTTGTGGGGCACCTGGGCCGAAGCGATCACGACCATCGCCGTAGATCTGGGCCTGCGCGACACGATCATCAACCTCGGGCCGGACTACTTCCCGCCCGTCGTGCGCCCGTTCCTGATCGGCATTTACGTCCTGATGGGCATCGCGCCCCTCGCGGCGTGGCGGCGTACGACCGCTGAAAAGCTGGGCCGCGCAGTCGCCATCCCGCTGCTGCTCTCCCTGCTGATCATCGTCGCGCTGGTCTTCACCGGCACGGATAACGTCATGGCGCTGCTCGGCTACTTCCTGGTGGCGTTCGCGGGCTTTGCGACGGTTACGGAAATCTGGAAGGGTGTGGCCGCGCGCCACCGCCGGGGCGAAGGCGTGTTCCCTGCGTTCGCCAACCTCGTCGGGCGCGACCGTCATCGCTACGGCGGCTATTTCATCCACATCGGCATGGTGATTCTCGGCCTGGGCGTGATCGGCAGCACCTCGTTCCAGCAGATCACGCAGCAGACCGTTGAGCCGGGCCAGCAGATCCAGCTTGGCGATTACACGCTTCAGTACAACGCCTTGTATAATGCCCAGGCCGACGATGGCCGCCAGATGACCATCGCCCGCGCAACCGTCTACAAAGACGGTGAGCTGGTCGGCCACATCCGCCCGCGCCGTGACGTGTTCTATAGCTGGGACGCCGGGCAGCAGCGTATGGTGGCGACCACCAACATGAGCATCCCCGGCGCGTACAGTACGCCCGGCGGCGACTTCTACGCGATCATTACGTTCTGGGAAGGCAACCGCGTGACGTTCCGCGTGTACCTGAATCCGTTGATTGACTTCGTGTGGTTCGGCGGCGTGATCCTGGTGCTGGGCACGTTCGTCGCGCTGTGGCCGTCGCGCCGTCCGGCGATGATGGCGCAGCGTGCCGCGCCCGCCGGAGCAAGCGCGCCCGCCGCAGGAGGCGACTAGGTTATGAACCGGCGTATTCATCTTCTGTTTCGGGGCGGCTTCGCGGCGTTCATGATCGCGTTGGTGCTGGGGGCGGCGCTGCTGCACGCGGCCCAGCCGGTCCGTGCCCAGGGCGGCGAGACCCTGCCCGAAGGCGTCACCTGGGATCAGGTCAACGCCATCGCGCATAAGATGTACTGCGACGTTTGCGAGGGCATCCCGCTCGACGAGTGCGAAAGTGTCGCCTGCCGCAACTGGCGGCAGGAGATCGCGCGCCTGATCAGCATGGGCCGCTCGGAAGATGAAATCCTCGACTACTTTGTGGAACGTTATGGCGCGGACGTAGCCTCGCTGCCCCGCAGCGAAGGCGACCGCTGGCTCGCCTACGCCGTTCCGTTTGCGATTGCATTCGCATTGGCCGGGCTGGGCCTGTTCCAGATGATGCGTCTGCGCCAGCGCGGGCACCAACCGGGGCAGGTCGCGCGCCGTTCTGGGACGCGGCTGCAAACGCGGCCTGTGCCCGATGACATCGACCCCCTCTCTCTCGACCGGCTGCAACGTGACCTGGAAGGGCTTGAACGATGAACGAAAACCGCACGATGGATACGCCTGGACCGGCGGGATCTGCCGATCTGCCTGAGTGGCTTCAGGATGCGGCGGGCGACCACCATGCACCCGCCGAGGAGCCGGTCAAGCAGCGGATTTCGGCCTTTGGCGTGACGGCGATCCTGTTGTTGGTTGGGCTGCTGGTCGTGATCGGCTATGCGCTTTACCAGCGCAGCCTCTCGACCGTGACCTCTGGCCCCGCGCCCGACTTTAAGATCACGGTCTTCGAGTCGGCCTCGCTCGACCGCAGCGGCGAGACGTTCTCCCTGGCCGATCTCAAGGGCCAGCCCGTCGTGATCAACTTCTGGGCCAGCTACTGCGTGCCCTGCCGCAGCGAAGCGCCCATGCTGGAACGCACCTGGCAGTCGTACCGGGATCAGGGCGTGGTCTTCCTGGGCATCAACACCGACGACATCGAAGGCGACGCGCGCGACTATATGGCGGAGTACGGCATTTCGTACCCCAACGCGCCCGATCAGGGAGGCCGCATCGAGGATGCCTACCGCATCACCGGCATTCCCGAGACGTTTGTGATCGACCGCAGCGGCGAAGTGATCCGTCACTTCCTGGCCGAGCCGCGCGAAAGCGATCTGCGCGCCGAGATCGAGCGTGCGCTGAGCAGTTGACGGTGAAGTGACGATAAACTCGGTTAGAAGTGGGTAATATTCAGGCATTTGTGTTAGGTTTAGCGCAGAGATGGGACTCACCCCCAGTTCCCCCTTTCCACGCTGGTGGAGAGGGGGAATCCACTCCCCACACGGGGAAACGCGGTGAAGTAGCCCGTTGCATCGCTCACCGGCACACCTTGATCCGGTTTGAAGCCTGAAAAGGCGTACAACCGGGCCGCGTTGGCTGCTGTCCAGGCCTGTTTCGTCTCCGCCACCCAGCATTCGACGCCGCGCTGCCCGCTGCATATGCGTTCCGGTTCGCACCAAGTGAAGAGAGTCGATGTCATCAGGATTTTGGATTTTAGCGGTGCTGCTGACCGTCGGGGTGGGCAGTATCATCCTGTTTCCGCTGCTTCAACGCGTCCCTCGACCGGCGTCTGCGCCGGGGCATTCGCGCGGCACGGCGCGCCAGAATCAAGCGCTTGAGGCGCTCTGGACGGAAAAATACCGCGTGCTCCGCGCGATCCGCGACCTGGATCTGGACTACGACATGGATAAGCTGCCGGACAGCACCTATGAGGTGCAGCGGATCGATCTGATCCGGCTGGCGGTGGCCGTCACGCGCCGGATCGATGAGATCGAGGCCGAGATCGCCAGCCAGGATGCGCGCCTCGAAGCGCTGATTAGCACCTATCGTAAGACTGGCTGATGGTTTGGCGCGGGGCCGTTTCGCGCGCCGCGCCGGGTTGCTTGCTGGAAGTTAGCTGCCACACTCGCCCATGGATTGAGGAATATCGTTACCGTATGATGCCACAAGTGTTGAAACCTCTGCGCTGGTTGTTTCCACTCGTCGTCGCGGCGCTCGCCCTGAGCGCCTGCGGAATGAATCTATCCGGCGAGCCGGATATTGTGTCTGAAGTCGAGGTGCAGTCTCCGCCCACCGCGACCGGCGTGCTGTCCGCCGAGATTCCTGCCGTTCCGCTGAGCGGCACGGAACAGGCTGCCGCGCCGGATGCGACCGCCGCCGGGGGTGGCGAGACCGCGCTCACGGGCGATTTTAGCCGGGGCACGCAGCTTTACCTGCAGGAATGCGCCTCGTGCCACGGCGCGGACGCGGGCGTCGGGCCGTCGCTTTCCGCGATGAAGGACGAAGCCGGAAACCGTGTCGCGGGCCTTTCCGCCGAGGACTATCTGCACCAGTCCATCGTGGACCCCGGCGCGTTCATCGTTGAAGGCTACGACGACATCATGCCGAAGGACTTCGGCCAGAAGCTGTCCGAGCAGGACGTGGCCGATCTCGTGACGTTCATCATGGACTTCACGCCCCAGGCCATGATGGACGCCGCGAATGCTGCCCAGAACGGCGAGCAGGGCGGGGCGCAGGGCGCGTCATCCACCAGTGACCCGCACGCGGCCCTTACTGCGTCACCCGAGGCCAACAGCAGCGATCCGCACGCCGTGCTGACCTCGTCGCCCAGCGCCGCCACCGGCACGCTGACCGTACGCGGCAAGCTGATCCAGGGCACGGACGGCGGCGACGCGATCCCGGCGGACCAGCCGGTCGAGCTGTACGCGGTCGATCCTCACGGCACGATCGTCGGCATTTACGACACGGCCTGCGACGGCGACGGCGCGTACACGTTCGAGGATGTGGCGAGCGGCGAGGGCTTCCTCTACCTCGTCAGCACCACCTACGCTGACGTGCCGCAGGGCATCCAGACGCCCGCCATTCAGGGCGACGAAACCGAAGTCAACGCCGATATCACGGTGTACGAGCGCACCTCCGACCGGGGCAGCGTGGCGATCTCGATGGCGCGCATGCTCGTCAATTACGCCCCGATCAACGAGTTCGGGCTGGAAGTCCGGCTCGATCTGGAGCTGATCAATACCGGCGACAAGATCGTGGCGACCGATGAAATGGCCGATCGCGGCTGGCCGATTTCGGTCAACGTTGAGCTGCCGGTCGGCGCGTTCGGCATTCAGCCGATGCAGTCCGAGGGCAGCAACCGCTATCAGGTCCAGTTGACCGACGACCAGATCCCGATCGTGCAGGATACGTGGCCGCTGCGTCCCGACCAGCGCCACACGATCACGATCCTCTACTATCTGCCCTACGAGTCCGAAGCCGTCATCGACCAGTCGTTTGGCTTCCCGGTGATGGATGCCTCGGTGCTGCTGCCCAACGATACGGTCGAGTTCGAGAGCGACCAGTTTGACACCAGCGGCGAGTTCCGCTATCACGTCCTGTCGGGCGGGCTGCGCGTCGAAGAACTGAGCCCCAGCGAGAACGTGAGCAACGACGACCACACGCTGATCAAGGCGTACGACCTGCTCCAGCCGGTCAGCGCGGATCAGCAGGTGGTGTTTACGCTCAAGGGCCGCCCGACCTATACCGTTGACGTGATGAATCCCAACGCCCAAACCACCAACGATGGGACGAATCCTCTGGTCTATCTCTTCGGCGGGGCGGGGCTGGCCGTGATCCTGATGGGCGGCGTGCTGTGGTGGCGTCAGCGCAAGACCGCGCCCGCTGCGCCTGTTGCGCACGGACACTGGACTCTGCCCGGTTTGCGCGCGACGAAGGACGATCTGCTTCAGGCGTTGGCGGCGCTCGATGACGCGTACGCAGCCGGTGAAGTGGACGAGGAAACCTATCTGGACGCCCGTGACGCGCTCAAGGAGCGCCTGATCCCGCTCGTGGACGATAACAATGCCTGAGCCAGTTCCGGCGCGCCCGATGATCGAAGCGATCGGGCTGACCAAGATTTTCGGCTATAACGCCGTGCTGCGCGGCCTGGATTTGACCGTGCAGCGCGGCGAGTTCCTGGCGCTGTTCGGCCCGAACGGGTCCGGTAAATCGACCTTCCTGCGCATCACCAGCGCCCTGGCGCGGCCCACGGCGGGTATCGTACGCGTCGGCGGCTGGGATCTACCCGACGAGGCGCGGCAGGTCCGCGCGCAGTTGGGCGTCGTCAGCCACCTGCCGCTGCTCTACGACACCCTCACCGCCGAAGAAAACCTGCTGTTTTTCGCACGGATTTACGGCATTCCCGCCGCGCAGCAGCACGACCAGATCGACGCACTGCTGCGCCGCGTAGGACTGGGCCGCCGCGCGAAGGACGTGGTCCGCACCTTCAGCCGGGGCATGCAGCAGCGGCTCGCCATCGCGCGCGCCATCCTGCACGATCCGGCGGTGCTGCTGCTCGATGAGCCGTACACCGGCCTGGATCAGGACGCGGCGGCGCTGCTGGACGATCTCCTGCGCGAAGTCGCCGTGGCGGGCCGCACCGTGATCATGACCACGCACGACCTCTGGCGCGGCCACGCCCTCGCGGACCGGATCGCCATCCTCAGCCGGGGCAAGATCGCTTTCGATGCGCCGTGCAGCGATCTGCGCCGCGACGATCTGGGCGATCTGTACGCCGACGTCACCGGCGCGGTGACCGCCCGATGAGCGCCGGAACCGAGGAGCGTACGCGCGCTCAGGAGGCCGCCGCCCGGCCCGAATCGGAGCCGGTGCGCCATGCGTCTGTGATCCCGTACTGGCAGGCGGTCGGCGCGATCGTGTGGAAAGATCTGCGCGCCGAGCTTCGCTCGCGCGAGCTCGTCAACTCGATGCTGCTGTTCACGCTGATGACGGTCATGGTCTTCAGCCTCGCGATGGAGCTGAACGCCAACGCGCGACAGAACATCGTGGCGGGCGTGCTGTGGGTGACGGTTATTTTTGCCGGGCTGCTCGGTCTGGGCCGCAGCCTCGCTGCCGAAAAGGATCGCGGTTCGCTGGACGCGCTGCTGCTGGCCCCCATCGACCGCAGCGCGCTGTTTTTCGGCAAGATGATCGGCAACCTGCTGTTCGTGTGGGTCGTCGGCCTGATGCTGCTGGTGCTGCTGACCGTCCTGTTCAACATCACGATGGTCAAGCCGCTGATCGCGCTGATTGTCCTGTTGGGCACGCTTGGTTTTACGACCATCGGCACGCTGCTCAGCAGCATGACTGTGCACGCCCGCGCGCGGGAAGCCCTGCTGCCGATCGTGCTCATGCCTGCCGTGCTGCCCGTGCTGATGCCCGCCGTCCGCGCGACGACGGCGGTCCTCAACGAGATGCCCACCTCCGAGTGGGTCCCGTGGGTGCGCTGGCTGGCGCTGGCGGATGTGCTTTTCCTGTTCGCGGCGTATCTGCTGTTTGATTACGTCGTCGAGGAATGACCGGGTGGGCGGCCCGATCCGCCCGCCGATCTGATCCCTGATGCCTCCCTTCCGACCCCTTTTACGGCGTTCGTGGCGCGGGCTGTGGCGTGCGGTGACGCTGGTCACGCGGCTGCTGGCCGCCGTGCTGCTCGTGCTGGTGTTCGGCACGGGCGAGGAACTGGATCGATCGCTGCGCGGGCGCGCCATGCCGTTCGTGCGCGACGAGGTGTACGACTTCGTCGCGTGGGAAGTGGACGCGCTGTGGGGCAAGTTGACGCAGGATCTGCTTGGCGTCCAGCCCTACCTCGACCCTGAGACGGGCGAAACCGTCTTCAAGAACTACCTCACCACGCTGGCCCAGGTGCAGTCCCTCGACGCGCAGATCGACCAGATTTACGCCGATCCCGCCATCACCGATCCGGCCTCTGCAAGCGCGCCCCTCGTCGAGCGGCGTGACGATCTGCGCGCGCAGTTGGAAGCCGATCAGCCTCTGGCCGAGGCGATCCTCGAAGATCAGGTGTCGGCGGTGCTGGCCGAGGAAGGCTTTGGGCTGTGGGGGCAGGTGCTGCCGCCCGTCTCGATGCACATGACCGCGCTGCCGACGCTGCTGATCGTCTCCCCGCGCGACCGGATCGAGATGGCCGTGCAGATCGAGTTGAACCCGATCCCCGTCGAGCGCCGCGCGCAGATCGAGTCCGACATCGACGCCGCGCTGGACGTCTCCTCGATCATCGAGCCGCTGGGCGGCTTGAGCCTCTATCCCAGCATGATCGTGGAAACCAGCTCACTCGCGCAGGCGGTCGAGATCACCGCGCACGAGTGGTCCCACCTCTACCTGATGGCCGGGCCGCTGGGCCTGGAATATGCCGCCGCGCCCGAAACGCGCATCATCAATGAAACGGTGGCGACCTATTTTGGCCGCGCCATCGCGCTGCGCGTCCTGCCGCGCTACTATCCCGGCCAGCCCCTGCCTGTTTACCCCTCCTACCTGAACCCGGTCGAAACCGTGCCCGACGAGGTGACCGGCTTCGACTACTACGCGACCATGAACGAGACGCGCGTTCACGTCGATGCGCTGCTCGCGGACGGCAAGGTGGACGAAGCCGAAGCCTACATGGAAGCCCAGCGCCAGGTGTTCGTTGCGCACGGCTACGCGATCCGTAAGCTGAACCAGGCCTATTTTGCGTTTCACGGCGGCTACCAGGGCGGTCCCGGCGCGGGCGGCACGGACCCCATCGGCCCGGCGGTCGAGGAGCTGCTCGCCCTCAGCCCCGATCTGCACACGTGGCTCGACACCATGCGTGACATCACCACGCGCGGCGAGCTTCTGGCCGCGCTGGACGAGGCGCGCGCCGCCGCCGGGATCACCGTTTCCCCTACGCCCACGCCCACCGCGCTGCCTGCCGCCGCCCCGCATTGATATAATCCCAACACCTGCAAATGAACTGCGCGCGGTGGTTTTACCGGCGCGCAGACGGAAGGGGCATGACGATGAGCGTCTTGAAATCTCGCCTCGCCTTGATCGTGGTGGCGGCGCTGGCCGCTTTGCTTACTGCGTGTAACATGACCGTGGGCGATTCTCCGACGGCGACGCCCGCGCTGAACAACGACGCCGCCCCGACCCTCGGCGCGGAGAGCACCGCCTCCGGCGAGGCGTTCATTACCATCACTTCTCCGAGCGCCTCGGCGGATGGCAGCCCGGCGGTGGTCGATCCGGCGGGCTTCACCGTGATCGGCGCGCAGCAGGGCAGCTTCGAGAACAACGTGGTCGTGCAGGCGCTCGACGCGCAGGGCAACGTGCTGGGGCAGGCCGTCGCCACCGCTGCCGGTGAGCCGGGGCAGGTGGGCACGTGGGAGACGACCCTCTCCGCGCAGACCACGGCGGGCACGCCCGGCCAGATCCACGCCTTTTTCACCTCCGCGCAGGACGGCAGCGTCGTGGCCGAAACCAGCCTCGACGTGATCTATGACACCGCCGCCATCCCCGCCGACGGCTGAGTCAACTCTGCTGTTCCCGGATCAAAAAACGGCTCCGGTACAGCGCCGGAGCCGTTGTGTTTGTGCCTGAAAACCGGGCGTTTAGCCCTGGATCACCGCGTCCACGTCCCAATCGACCAGCATCTGCGCGACCAGCGCGGCGCGGCGCGGCAGCGAACTCATGACGACCTGCTCGTGCGCGGCGTGCAGGCCGATTCCGCCCGCGCCCATGCCGTCCAGCGTGGGGATGCCCATCGCCGCCGTGAAATTGCCGTCGCTGGCCCCGCCGCTGCCGTCCTCACCGAATTCCAGCCCGATCGAGCGCCCGATCGCCTGCGCCTGCTGGAACGCGCGCACCATCTGCGCGTTGCGCTCCATCGGTCCCCGGTCGATGCAGCCTTCCACGATCACTTCCGCGCCCGGCAGAACCGGTTGCAGCGCCTTCACCGCGCGATCGACGCGCTCGGCCTCGCTGGCCTTCAGGAAGCGCACGTCCACCTGGATCGACGCTTCCGGCGGGATCACGTTCATGGCGATGCCGCCGTGGATCACCGTGACCGAGACGGACGTGCCGTTCGGTAGATCGTTGAGTTCGTGCAGGATCAAAGCCTGATGCGCGGCCTCGATCACCGCGTTGATCCCGGCTTCCGGCGCGTTGCCCGAATGCGACGCGCGGCCCTTGGTGTGCACCGTGTAGCGCGCGATGCCCTTGCGCCACGTCTTCAGCCCTTCTCCCGCCGCGGCAGGCTCCATCACCAGCACCAGTCCGCACTGGCGGGCCAGATCGCAGATCAACTCGCGCGAGCCGATGCTGCCGGTTTCTTCGTCGCCGTTGAACAGCAGCCAGATCGGGCGGTCGGGCAGTTCGCCCCGGTCCACCAGACCCCGCACGGCTTCCAGCCCGATGATCACGCCGCCCTTCATGTCGAGCGCGCCCGGCCCATACAGCAGCTCGCCATCACGGTGCAGCGGCATCGTTTCGAGCGTGCCGACGGGCCATACGGTATCGAGATGGCAGAGGATCATGAGCGGCTTGCCGGGGGCGTCGGCGTTCCAGGTCGCCAGTCGCAAATTCCCCACGGTCTCCAGGGGATAGACGGTCATCGTGCCGCCCATCGATTCGCACACCTCAGTGATGTACTCGCCGAGCCGGTCCACGTATTCCTTGTTGTGGGTCGGCGTTTCGAACCGCACGATGTGTTCCAGCCGTTCGACCATCTCTTCCGTACGGGCATTGAAAAAATCCAGCAACTCAGACATTATGATCACCTTGCAGCTTAAAGTCTCGGAAAGGGCGCTAGCTCCCTCCATTCTACCCCTTTAAACAGACGCAATCCTTTGTGCAACAGGGACCAAGTTAAATTGGGCGCGGGCAGGTTGCCCGGTTTGCGGGCGGCTGGCGCGCCGATTACTCTGTCGCGTTTAACAATATTGGGGCAATTTGCACAAATGGAAAGGGAGCACGCGCTTCTACAGACGTTTTATGGAGGCGGCGCTGCGCCGTCTACTTTGTAAATCTGGTTACGTGGACCTGCAAATTTCCGTCCGGCGCGGCCTGTCTCCCCTCTCCAATCCGATTGGAAAGAGGCCGGGGGTGAGGTTTCACTGCAAACCGCCCGGCGCTTGCTTTTCCCCGATCGCAGGTCCCGATCCCCTATTCCCCATTCCCTGTTTTTCCACCCAGCCGGTAGTCCGCCAGCACCCGTATCTGCCCCGGCGTCATGTACCAGTCGTTCGTGACCATCGTGATTTGCTCGACCGCGAACGTGCCGAACGTCCGCGCGCGTGATGCGTCCAGAAACGCCGCCAGCGCGGGCAGATCCTCCGGCGGGCGGCGGTAGCGCATCACCGTCATGTGCGCCGTGACGGAGCGGTAGCGGC
>NZ_DAISHJ010000099.1:0-19456 GCF_036822615.1 Aggregatilinea sp.
CCGGAGCCGCCGCCGGGACGCGCACGCCCTCGCCGCGCGGCAGATCCCACACCTCCGCGCCCGCCGCGCCACACCGCAACGCGAGCACCCGCCCGCCCAGGTCCCGGCAGCGCCGCACGATGCCGGGTATATCGTCGCGTCCGGTGAGCCGCTGCGCCTCGAACAGATTGGGCGAAAAGACGTCGCAGGCGTCGAGCAGCGCGCGCAGATCGTCGTCACTCAGGAGCGCGTCGGAAGGCCGGAACGGTTCCAGACTCACGCGCTTGCCCAGGCCGCGCAGATGCCGCGCAAAGACGAGATCCCGCGCCGGATCGTCGGGGTGAATGCCCCAATGGAAATGGCGCGCGGCGCGGTACGCAGGCGGCAGCACGTCCCAGTTCCGCGCCAACTGCACGCCCAGCGACGGCCCCGGCACGCGCCAGAGCTGCGTGCGCCGCCCGTTGAATTCGAGCACCTGCCACGCGCGCGGCGTGGGTTGATCCGTGCGGCGCACGCCGTCCAGGTTCACGCCAGCGGCTTGCATCGGCGCGAGTGCGTCTGCGTCCAGATCCGCGCCGACGCCCGCTACCAGCCCGACTTCCGCGCCCGATCCGAGCGCAGCGGCCATGCCCCACGCGGTTTGCGGCCCGCCTCCGCCGAGCACGCCCATCTGCGTAACGCCCTGCGGGAATACGATATCGTCCAGAATGATCCCGAATACAATGTAATCGATCACGGTGAGTAGCGAATAGCGGTTAGCCGTTAGCGGTTAGCTCAAAAGCAAAAGCGGTAGGGGCGTATCTCAATACGCCCCGTTCTAGCCGGTTAAACATACGTTGTTTTTCGTAGGGGCGGGGCTTGCTCCGCCCGGTTTTGCAGGCAGGGCAGGTTTGTAACCTGCCCCTACGACGACAGACGTCCGCTGGCCGAGATCATCCGAAAACGCGGATGTTGTAGGAGCGGGTTTCTAACCCGCCCGCTGTTGATCCCCCAACTACATCCCGCCGTACGCCCCCGTATTCAGCACGGCCTGATTCAGATCCGTGCCCACGGCGGTCACGCTGCCATCGACCAGCGACAGCGCGAACAGCGTCACCGGGACGGTATCGAGCTGCTGCTGGCCCACGTCGGCCATCGGGTTGATCTGGCCGCTGGTCACCTGCTGGACCCACAGATCCAGGTTCGGGATCTCGCTGAACAGCACCGCCGCGCCGTCCGGCGTGGGCAGGATGCGCCCGATCGCGTACCCCTCGGAGATGTACAGCGTCGATTCGGTCCCATCCGCCAGCGCGACCTGATACAGCCCCACGGTCATCACCGGGAATTCCAGCATCGACGGATCGGATGCGCCCAGCGCCTGGGCGAGCTGCTGCTGCTCGTCGGGAGTCGCGGGCAGCGTGCGGCCCGTCTCCTGGCGCGTGCTGTAGAACAGGGTCGCGCCGTCTGCGCTCCACGCCACCTGATCCGCGCCGGGCTGCGAGGCGACCGGCGTGCTCTGGCCGGTAGCAAGGTCGATCACCGTGAGTTGGCCGTCGGCCACGCCCGCGACGCGCGTCCCGTCCGGCGAGACGAGCGCATTGCCCATCGTGTCGCTGAGCACGGTGCTCGCGCCGCTCTGCGTGTTCAACAGCGTGACGCCGCGTCCCGTACAGTTCGTCGAATAGACCACGCCCTGCGACGTCAGTGCGAAGATAGGATGCGCGCCACCCGGCCCCGTGCCCGCCTCGGCCCAGTAGCGCCAGTCCGCCGGGCTGGACGATCCGCCGCCGCAGCCGACGCCGAACGTGAACGTGCCGATCTGCTGGGGCGTGCCCACTACCGGATCGACCACGTACGCATTCGTGATGGGCCCGCCGGGACCGACTTCAGACTGTTCGAACTGGCCGGTATCCACCGCGTAGACGAGCTGGTTATCGGCGCTGAACGTCACCGGCAGCCCGGACGCCAGCCCGGACGCGACCTGAACCGGTGCGCCGCCCGCCTGCTGGTCGTACAACCACAGCACGAGCGCGTAGTTTTCGTCCCAGCGCGTGAACGCAAGATACTGCCCGCTGGGGCTCCAGGCCATCGACAGCGTATTCTGCGCGGGCGTTTCGGTCACCTGAATGGGCGTATCCCCGAAGCCGTACAGGTAAACGTTGCCGCCCGAAATCGCCGCCAGCGGATAGCTGGTTTCGCCCTGAGCCGAAACGTTCATCAGCGGAACCAGCAGCGCGAGCGCCGCCAGAAGAATCACAAAGCGAGTGCGCATATCGTCACCTTTCGTTTCAGTACGAACACGATCACAGACTCTATCACGTCTCTATGGCGTTCCTGCGCGGGCGGATGGCGCTCCCCCTACGGCGCGCCGCTTTCTGGCGTATGGGTGCAGTCGGTATCGAGATTCAGGTACAGATCGCCCGCTTCGGTGCTGGCGATCTGCTCCAGACGCGTGCCTTCGCTGAGGATCGCGTAATCGTCCGCGTCCACCAGCACATAGCGCGATTTGGCGGGCAGATCGAGCTGTTCCGCGACGGCATAATACGACAGGCCGATGCCGCCGGGGATGCCGATCAGCGCGGGCGAATAGGACTCGTGATAGTCGATCAGCAGCGTATTGCACCACGCGTCGTCCTCGTCCGCGTAGTAAATCAGCACGTCCGCCGTCGCGTCGCGGAAGCGCTCGATGCTGGACTGATCGGCGTCCAGGTACGCTTTGCCGTAAGCGAGATAGTAGTTTTTGAACGGGATGACCATCAGCAGGTTGCTGGCAACGATCAGCGCGACCCAGCGCCAGCGCCCCAGCGCGACCAGTACCAGCCCGGTCAGCAGCAAATGCGGAGCCATCACGCGGTAATCGCGCCAGCCCGCCATCAGGTACAGCACGAAGTTGATCAGCAGGATCACGCCCAGGTTATAGGCGTTGAGCCACGCCAGCGTAAGCCCGGTCGTTTCGCCCCGCCTGCGCCGCCACAGCCAGATCGCCGCGCCCGCGAAGATCACCGTCAGCGCCACGATCTGCACGCGCTGCGCGATCTCCAAACTGACGCCGCGCCCGAAGAAGTCGATGTTATCCTCGATGTTGCGCGCGAGCTGGTCCGTCAGCGTTTGGACGGCCTCCACCGGGCCGTCGTCCCTCAGCGCGTCGGCGGTCTTGCGCGTCGTATCCGACAAAAAGTTGGTGCGGTAGGGCGAGTAAAGGTAGCCGCTGGTGATGGCGATTACCACCGCCATCAGCGCGCCCGTGCCCAGCACTGCCGCGATCGCGGTCTTCCACGTGCGCCGCCGCGCGGCCAGCACGATCACCGGGAACGCGACAAAGATCCACGTCATGCGGATCAGCGACACGGCCACGATCGCCGCCAGCAGCGCCGCGATCCACCTGCGCGGCACGTCCGGCCCGCGCGCGACCAACCCCGCCAACGCCGCCGCCAGCAGCATGGCGATCGCCTGGTGGAAGCTCTCCTGCATGCCCGACGGGATGTAAAACAACACCGGCCAGCTCGTCCCGATCAGTGCGCCCATCAGCAGCAGGCGGCGCGCGTCGGGCCGGACCAGCACAATGAACAGGATCAGCCCGGCGGTGACGAAGCCCAGGTTGAACAGCAGAAATTTATACGGCTGCCAGCCGAAGATCCGCGCCAGCGTGCCGTAGATCGCCGGGAACAGTGGGCCGTGCGCGTCGAAGTGCGACCACGCGGCAGGCGCGATCAGCTCGTCGGTGGCGTAGTAGCCGCCGTTGAAGCCCGCCGCGCGGAAAGTATCCACCATGCGGTAATAGTACAAGTCGTCCAGCGGGAAGTAGTGCGGCACGAAGTCGCGCACGGAGGCCCCGGCGTACCCGTACACGAACGCGCCCGTCACCACCAGCGGGATCAGGATCACGCCCAGCACCAGCACCCACCGGATCAGCCTGTTGCGGTTCATACGCACTCCTGCCTTACATCAGGCGGCTGCGTTCGAGCGCCAGCAGCCGCTCCGCATCCACGTCTACACACACGCCCACACGCGGACGCTCGCGCCATCCGGCGGGCGTTTCGCTGTTGCCCGTATACGGCCACGTCTTGCCCCGGCTGATGCCCTGCGTCTCGACGCGCACCGGCCACTGCTCGACCGTGAACAGCGTCGGGTCGATCGCGTACGCGATGGCCGACGAGTCGTGCACGTAGATCCCGCGCAGACCGGGATAATACTGCTGGTAAAACGCGTGGTAGAACAGCACGATGCGCGCGATGTGCTGCGCCAGTGGATTCTGCGCGTGCCCGTAGGCGTCGAGGTGCTCCGGCGACATGACGACCTTGTGCGTCACGTCCAGCCCAACCATCACCAGCGGCCAGCCCGCGCCGAACACCACGTCCGCCGCTTCGGGATCGCCCAGGATGTTCGCCTCGGCGGCAGGGTTGACGTTGCCCAGCGCGAGCGCGCTGCCGCCCATCAGCACCACCTCGCGCACGGCGTGCACGAGGCGCGGTTCCAGCCGCAGCGCCAGCGCGATGTTGGTCAGCGGACCCACGGGCACCAGCGTCACTTCGCCGGGCGCGGCCATCACCTGCTCGATGATAAACGCCGCCGCGGCCTGATCGACCGGCTGGGCGGCGGAGGGCGGCAAAAAGACGTTGCCCTGCCCGTCCTCACCGTGCACATCGAACGCATAACCCCGCACCGGCCCCGCCAGCGGGTGCGCCGCGCCGCGCGCCACGGGGATCTCGGTGCGTCCCGCGATGTCCAGCAGGCGCAGCGCGTTGGTCGTCGCCGTGCCCACGTCCACGTTGCCAAAAACCGTCGTCAGGCCGATCACGTCCAGTTCTGGCGACTTCAGCGCGAGGAAGATCGCCATCGCGTCGTCGATGCCGGGATCGGTGTCGATAATCAGTTTGCGCGCCATAGAACTACCTCGGTCTGGGAGCGTCCGGCGGGCTTACGCCTCCGGGTGATAGGTCATGTCCGGCGGGAACGATCCGACGAACTCCGGCAGGTTCTTGTGGCCGAGCTGCTGCCGGACCGCGTGCGCCTCGCCGGTATGGAACCAGTAATGGTAGATGTTGCGCAGCAGCATCGTGCCGATCGACTCGGTGCGAGGCTCGCCCATCCAGAAGAGGCGTTCCGACAGTTGGGCGGTCGTCAGCGTCTCCAGGTAGAGGTCCGCCGCCTCGGTGATGGTGCGCCACGCGGCCCACATCTCGTCCAGGGGCGGCGTGCTGGCGGGTTTGCCAGAGCCGACCAGTTTGTGCAGGTCGGGCACGACCGTCCGATCCTGGGCCAGCAGCACCCAGTAGCCCTGCTCCTGGCTGGCGAGATGCCCCACCATCCAGCTCAGGCAGTTCATCGGGCCGACGCGCTTAACGGCGTCCTCGGCGCTGACGCCTTCCATGCAGCGCGCGAACTCGCTGCGGGTGAACCGGAGCTGCATAACCAGCGGGTGTGCCATAAAACGCGCCTCCTCAAAGCGTGGTCAGAACAATAGTGATCCGTGCTCAGTCATCAGTAAAGCAGTTTTGCGCCGGAACGGGGTGCTCCACCTGCGTTTGGAAATGCAAGGCAGGTTACACGCGGTTCAACTTTTAAATCCGGCCAAAACCAGGGCGGGTTAGAAACCCGCCCCAACACACCTCGCATATCCTGCTTGTCTCCCCTCTCCAGCCCAGACTGGAGAGGGGCCAGGAGTGAGGTCGCGGTGATGACCGGATTCATCTATTAAACGGGGTAAACCCGCCCGTTTTTGTCCCAAAACCAGCGTATTTCCGTAGGGGCAGTTCATGAACTGCCCCTACCGGGTCAGCCCGTGTTCGGCTGTTGACTGGCAACTAAAAACTAACGACTAAAAACTGCTCTTTCACGGCAAGACGGCCAGCGCCGACGCGATCTGCGCGCCGGTGCGGGCATTGTTGACCAGCGCCGCGATGTTCGCCTGCTGTGAGCGGCCTTCGGTCAGTTCGAGCACCTTCGCCAGCACGAACGGCGTCACGTCCTTGCCGTGAACGCCCGCCGCGTCGGCCTGGCGCGTCGCTTCCGCGATCGCCGCTTCCGCCACGTCTTCGGGCAGCGCCTCAGCTTCGGGCACGGGGACCGTCACCAAAATGCCGTGTGCCAGTTCCAGCGCGTCGCGCGCGCGGGCGATGCGCGCCACGTCTTCGGGCGTGTCCACCCGCTCATCGACCGGTAGCCCGCTCGACCGGCTGTAAAACGCGGGCAGCGTCTCCGTGCCGTATCCGATCACCGGCACGCCCTGCGTTTCGAGCACTTCCATCGTCAGCGGCAGGTCGAGGATCGACTTCGCCCCGGCGCACACGACCGTGATCGGCGTGCGGCCCAGTTCGATCAGGTCCGCCGAAATATCCTGCGGGTGGCCGCGATGCACGCCGCCGATCCCGCCCGTGGCGAAGACCTGAATGCCCGCCATGTGCGCCACGATCATCGTGCCCGCGACGGTCGTCGCGCCGTGCTGCTTCAGTCCGACGACGATCGGCAGGTCGCGGCGGGAACACTTACGCACGCCCTTGCTGCCCAGCCCGCCGAGCATCTCGATCTCGGCGCGGCTGAGGCCCACGCGGATCTGCCCGTCGATCACGGCGATCGTGGCCGGGACCGCGCCCTCGGCACGGATCGCGTCTTCCATCGCGGTCGCCGTCTCGATGTTGGCCGGATAGGGGAAGCCGTGCGTGATCAGCGTCGATTCGAGCGCCACGACCGGCGACCCGGCCAGCAGCGCCGCGCCAACTTCATCGGAAATGTACAGGTGTGCAGTCGCCACGAGCTTATATCCCTTCGCTTTCGTTTTTAACCCTCGCGGGTTTCTCTATGTCAAAAGTCAGAATCCCTAACACGGCAGCGGCAGGGCCAGATCTTCGCCCTGCACCTTGAGCACCGAGCGCACGTCCGACGCGTGCGGCGCGTTGCGCCCCGCGCCGGTCTTCCGAACCGCCGCCGCGCTCATCGCGTTTGCCAACCGGCCCGTCTCGTACAGCGACAGCCCGCCGAGCCATCCCGCCACGAACGCCCCGGCGAAACAATCGCCCACGCCGACCGTATCCGTCACCGGCGCGTCGAAGCCGGGCACGTGAATCTGCTCCTGGCGCGTGATCACCGTGCAGTCCCGCGTGCCGTGCCGGACCACCAGCACACGCGGACCCTGCGCCAGCACGTACTGGTACGCCATCTCGCCGGTCCGTCCTTCGCTGATCAGGGGGATTTCCTCGTCCGCCGCCAGGACGACATCCGTGTGGCACAGCGACCACCAGATCATGTCCGGCAGCACGGTGTCCATCATGGGGCCGACGTTCAAAAACACCGGGATCCGCTTGGTGCGGGCATGTTCGGCGGCCCGCACGACCAGCGACACGATGCGCCGCTCGGCCAGTGTATATCCCGCCATGTACAGCGCTTCGGCCCGCGCGATTTCCCCGTCAAGGCCATTCGGATAGGGCAGATCGGGCCCTTGCCCGAACCGCCCAATAAACACGTGATCGGTCGTATGCGGATCGGTCAGCACCAGCACGACGGATGAGCTGGAACTGGGAAGCGCGATCGCATAGCGCGTATCGATGCCCTCGGCACGGAGCAGATCGAGGATCATCGTCCCGAACCCATCTGTGCCAATGGCGCCCACCGGCAGCACGTCCAGACCGACGTGCTGTGCCGCGAACAGGAAGTTGCCCGCCCCACCCGGCTCGATCTGCTGCCAGGCTGCAATCTGGTGCTGGCCGCTCTGCACGGGAAGCCGGGCGGGCATAACAACGTCGAGCACCAGATCGCCCAACGAAATGACACGCTTAGACATGGATTGGTCCTGCTTAATTGCTGGTCGATCGCAACTGGTTCTTTGCCATTGGCGCAGTCGAAGCAGTGGAGAGGTGCTCTGTATGCCGATCACGCAAATGGCGAGGCAACACTATAACGCGGGTCGGCGAAAAAATGTAATCTTATGTACCGGATAGGCTGCGCCTTAGAGCACGCACGCGGCGACCCTGGCACAAACATAAAGAGCGAGCATTGGCGCTCGCTCTCTACACGATCAAAACAGGCGTGAGGCCGGTGATCCGGCCTGCACAGGGGGCCGCTTACGGCGCTTCGGTCGCCTCGACGGTCGCTTCCATCATCGCTTCCGTAGCGGCGGGCATAGCGTCCACCGTGGCTTCGCCCATCGGCTCCTCGGTCATCATCTCTTCGGTGGCCTCAACCGTCACGAAAGGCTCCGGCGCAGCCTCGGTCATGACGGGGGCAGCCGTGGGCGCTATGGTTGCCGTGGGGGATTCCTCTTTGTCGTCGTCACCCCCGCAAGCGGCCAGCGCGAGCATCGCACCCAGGGCCAAAACAACCAGCAGTACCATCATCCGTTTATTCTTACGCATCTTCTTCTTCGCTCCTTATAGTCATCGCTGTGCGTCATCACATAGATTGTGAAAAAACGCATCGTCCAGATGATAGTGCAATCGCCCGGCGACTAACCAATATAAACTTGGTAATTATCACCAATATGGCGGCCTCCGGGGGCGATTTCGAGCCTCGAACGCGACGGAGCGGGATCACATTTGCACAGTGAGCCGCGCACCCTGGCACATGGACTCCAACAAAAACGTGCCGCCGAATTTGGGCAGTTCGGCGGCACGCGACAAAAGCGGTGAATTGAAGGGGTTAACTGCCCGCGTCGAGGCCCGCCTGAGCCATCAAATCGCGGACGCTTTCGCCCCGGTAGGACCAGTCGCAGTTTTCGTCGCACAACCGCTGCAAGATCGGCGCTGCCGCCGCCGCGTTGCCGCCATCCAGATAGTTGCGCGCGTTCAGATAGCGCTCGGCAAAATCCGCCTCATACAGCAGGGTTTCAGGCTGGACCGTGCCCAGGTCGTCGGCGCGGTAAATCAGCAGGATGCCGCGCAGCAGCTTATCTTCGCCATCGGGATTGGCCCCGCGCAGATAAATCGTGCCTTGCTTGGTCAGCGCGTTCATCAGCATGGCCTGGACATCGGCAGGGCGGTAATCCGGCGCAGCCGCGCGCAGCGACTCAGCCCAGGCAATCGTCGTCTCGAAATCGCCCAGACGCGCGGCCTGTTCGGCCTGCTCGTACATGTAGGCCGGATCGTTCTGATCGACGGGCGCGGGCGGCGCTTCGGTTACAACCGGTTCCTCGGTGGCGAGCGTCGGTTCCTGCGTCGGTGTGGCAGTCGGCGTCGCCGTGGCGGGCAGCGTGGGCGTGATGGCGTTCATCGTCGCGGCATACGCCCACTGCTCGCGACTGTCGAGCATATACTCCGGCCCCGGCTGGATCGTCTCGACGATCCACGACAGGCGCTCCATCGCCAGCCCGTAACGCCCCGCTTCGATGTCGTCCTGCGCGGCCTGATACTGCACGTCGAGTTCGGTCGCCATCGTCTGCGTCAGCTTGACGTCATTCGTTGCCAGCCCGTCCCGGTATCCGGCGACGGCGGCAAGGCCGACCAGCGTCGCGCACATACAAATCGAGCCCAGCATCACCACGGCCAGCATCAAACGCGGCACGCGCCGCACCGGCACGGCTGCGACGGGAGCCGTATCGTGCGCGGGATCGTAGGGCGGCTCGGAAATCGCAACTGCGCCGCCAGGCTGCTCCTGCGTTACCGTGCCGTAGGGCAGATCGGGATAGGCGAACGTGCTGGCAGGCTCGTCAACGAGCTGCGGCGGTTCTTCCGCCTGCTCGGCTGCCTGCTGCACCACGATTGCCTCGTGCAAGCCTGCGGGCGCTTTGGGGCGCGTCGATTCCTCCACGCCGTTCGCCTCGTCGTCTTCGTCCGGGTCTTCCTCTTGTTGATCTTCTTGATCTGCAGGGTCCGGTTCCGGCGCGTCGAGGTCGTCTGCCGCTTCCATTTCGTCGAGGTAGGCGTCGTCAAGGTCCGCGTCGCTCACGTCAACGGCCTCTTCTTCCGCGACCGGCAATGGGGCCGCAGCGGGACGATCGGTCGCCTGCACCGCCTCATTGGGCGCAGTGTCTTCCGCCGCATCCGGCGCGGGAATCTCTGCCGCCGCGTCAGGATCGGGCACGGCGACCGGGCGGGTCGATTCGTCGGTCACCTCAGGCTCCGGATCCCACGCGGGGCCGGATTCTTCGGGGCGTTCACGATAATCTTCGGACATGACACTCTCCGCGTCTTGTGCCTTACCGGATGTGCACGAATCGTCGCCTGGGCGATGCCATTGTGCGAACTATGCAAAAGGCGTGCCAGTTGGGGCTGGAAATCTCCCGGCAATTCTGGCATTATATCGGCTCGCCAAATGCTTTTCCACGGCGTTTCCCACACGACGAACTGACGTAGGCATAAGATTAATTGGCTTAAGAAATCTTAACTCGCCCAACGAAAGCGAGTTCTTTTGTGCACTTTGCCTAAGTCTGTTCGTTAGAATCTCATAAAACATGCCTGAAGACACCCCGGACCTCAGAACCTACAATCGTAAGCATCCTTCCAAAGGTTTTTGTGCATTCTGACAAAACCGGAACGATGCCGCGCGTTATTCGGGGGAGAAGTACCATGAGCGCCGTCACATCTACAGCTTCATTGAAGTCCCTCCTCAAGCTGGCCCTGCCCATCGGCAGCCGCCTGGTGACCGGGGACCCCGCGACACCCGTCAATTGGGTGTGCCATCTCCGCACTCGCCCTCCCATTTTTGCCGATCTCGAAGGGGGCGAACTGGTTCTTGTTTCGACGGCTACATTGGCGAACTATCAAAAGCCCTTGACCCTCGAAGCCATTATCGAGGATCTCACTGAAACGAACGCGAGCGCCCTGGGGGTGCGCGGCACGATCACTCCCCGCGCCCATCAGGTGGCCAAGGCGTGCAACTTCCCGGTCATCGCGCTGCCGGAACGCGCGATTCTGCCGCAGGTTGAGCGCGCTGTCCAGCGCTACTTTAATAACCGGCAGGCCCAGCTAACCCAGCGGGCGTTCGAGCTTCAGCAGACGCTCCAGCGCCACGCGGCCAGCTATCGCGGCCTGACAACCATGCTGAATGCCCTGGCCCGCATGCTGGATCGCCCGGTCGTCATTCACGACCGGCGCGGCGCGGTGATCAGCCGGGGACTGCCCGCCTCGCACGGGCACGACTGGGATTCGCACCTCGCGCTGGCGGGCGGCTCGGAGTTCATCCGCCGCTTCGACCTCGACGATCGCACGTTCTTCGAGGACGACTGGCAGATCATCCGCAGTCCCGCCGGGCTGACCGCCCCCTTGATTTGTGAAAGCCGCCTGCTGGGCTACGTTTCCGTGCTCAGCGCAGGCGAAGCGCCCGACGAATTCGACCTGATGGCGCTCGAATACAGCGCTTCGACCTTCGCCCGCGAGCTGGTCCGCCAGCAGACGGTCGATCTTACGGTCGAAACCACCCCGGTGCAGAACGACTGGATCGGGGAATGGCTGAACAGCCCCGTCGCCGACGATACGCTGTTGGCCCTGCGCGCCGAAAAAGACAGCTTCCAGTCCGGCGTGTGGTACTCGGTGGTCGTGTTCCACTGGCTGCCCTCGGCGGAACGGGCGGGCGGCGCATTCTCGCCGGAGCGCATGGTCAAGCTCATCCAGGGCGAAATGCACCAGCGCCGCATCCAGGCCCCCGTCGGCCAGTACGTGGACCGCGCCGTGCTGCTCTTCCCGCTGGACGAGCCTCAGCAGACGCAGCGCCTCAAGCAGATCGTGAATCTGCTGCACGACAACCTGACCAAAGCCGCGCCGGATGGCGAGGTGACGGTCGGCGTCGGGCGGCCCGTCTACGGCCTGACCGCGCTGCGCGAATCGTTCAAGGAAGCCGAGCGCGCCCTGACACTCTCCGAGCAGCTCTGGGACGAGTCGCAGGTGGCGTTCTTCGGAGACCTCAGCCTGTACGAGCTGCTGCTCAACGTGAGCGATCCGAACGTGCTGTCCAGCTTCTGCGATCACTGGCTCGCGCCGCTGTCGTCCTACGACGACCAGCACCACACCGACCTGCTGCCGACGCTGCACGCCTACTTCGCCAACAACGGCAACATGGCGCGCACGGCGCACATCCTGAACATTCACCGCAACACGCTGGTCTACCGGCTGGGCCGCATCACCGAGATCATCCAGTTGGACATGGACGATCCGAACGTGCGCCTGAACCTGCACCTCGCGCTGAAGGTCCAGAAGATGCTGACCGCGCCCACGGCGAACGTCCGCAGCGCGTAAGCACCCTATTCTTCGACACGCGAAAACGCCGGGAGGCATTCACCTTCCCGGCGTTTTTTTTGTTGTTGACCGGTGAATGGCGGGGCGTACTGACGCCCTTTAACTTTTAAAACCGGACAAAACCAGGGCGGGTTAGAAACCCGCCCCTACAATCCCCGTCGGGACGGCTTTTCTCCCCTCTCCAGCCCAGACTGGAGAGGGGCCGGGGGTGAGGTCGAGGTGCTCCGCCCCAGCCTTAAACTAACAACTTCAAACTAACGACTAAAAACTGCTCTTGCCTCTTACGTCACGAACACGCGGCCCTGCGTATGCTGCTGCCAGCTTCCGTCCTCAAGGATCGCGGCGATGGTGTCCATCACCTGCGCGATCTCGTCGTCGGTGGTGTAGAAGTGCGGCGCGATGCGAATCCCCGCGCCCTCGCGGTAGTCGATGATCACGTTGCGCGCCAGCAGCTCGCGCGAGACTTCATAAGCGTGATCGCCGGGGCGCACGGTCACCGTGCCCGCGCGATCCGCGATGGCGCGTGGTGAGTTCACCTCGTACCCGGCCTGGTCGGCCAGATCGATCAGCAGCGACGTCTGGCGGATCGACTTCTCGCGGATGGCATCTACGCCCACCTGCGCGACGATCTCCACGCCCGGCTGAATCGCGTACAGCGACGCGATGCCCGGCGTGCCGTTCGCCAGCCGGTACGCGTCATCGCGCAGCTCGACGTGCTCCAGCTCGAACGCGAACGGTGTCTTCTGCGCGAACCAGCCGGTGATCCTGGGCTGGAGCGTGGGCAGCAGATCGGGACGCACGTACATAAACACGCCGCCCGGCCCGCCGCACAGCCATTTGAGCGTGCCGCCGATGTAATAATCGACGTTCCACCCGGTCACGTCCACCGGGATCACGCCCACGCTGTGATAACCGTTGAACAGCACCTGCGCGCCGATCGCGTGCGCTTTGGCCGTGATCGCGGCGGCGGGCATGATGTACGCGCTGCGGAACAGCACGTGGCTGACCGACACCAGCCGCGTGCGCTCGTCGATAGCGTCGAGCAGTTCGTCGGGATCGATGGTCATGCCGTCGTGACTGTGCACAATGACGATTTCCATGTGATCCGGCAGCATAGCCCGGAGCGTATAAATATCCGATGGGAAATCCTGATCGCAAACCACCACCTTGTTACGGCGCGTATCGCTGAAATCGAGCGCGCTGAACAGGATGCTGTTGGCGATGCTGGCGTTTTCGTGGACGAGTACGCTGCCCGCCGGTGCGCCGATCAGCGGCGCGATGAGGTCGCCTACGGTGCGCTTCAGGTCCCACCAGCCCGCGCCGCCCCACACCCGCACGCCGAGCGTCGCCCACTGGTCCGCGAACTCGTGCAGGCGGTCGTACACGCCGCGCGGCATCGCGCCCAGGGAATTGCTGATCAGGTAGTTGCAGGTCGAGAGGATCGGGAACTGGTCGCGCCATTTCAAAAGGGGATCGTCCGCCATTGCTGCTTGCCTCACAGGGGTTCGTTTAAGTAAGAGCATGTGCCCGTCGCGCGAGCACGCCCCTAGTTGTATCGGATGCGCACCATCCTTGCAATCCGTTCCGGTGCGGAGGAGAAAATAACCGTCAGATCAAAACGAATGTAACGCTTTGAACTAGCCCAACGCTGTGTTATGCTAGGGCGTCTTACTAATCACGCTTTTTTATTGGAGATTTAGGATAGGTTCTCCTTGCTGCGGTACACCCTCCTCCCATAGTTAAATCGCTTGGGAACCGTCAGATAATCGTCCGGGCACGGTCAGCCGTCCGGCCATAAAGCAATCTATAATCATTCGCGCAGTTAAGGACGCACACGCATGAGCGGTCTTTCGCGGCAGCCGGTATACGACATCACGCGTCTGCTTTCGCCCCAAACTGCTCCCTGGCCCGGCGATGAACCGTTTGCGTTTGAATTCACAGGGCGGATCAGCAGTGGTTATGCCGTTAACCTGACGCGTATCACCACCAGCCCGCACGTTGGCACGCATGCCGATGCGCCCTATCACGTGGTCGAAGACGGCCTGCATCCCGCCGATCTGCCGCTGGAAAAGTATCTCGGTCCGGCGCACGTCGTGACGGTGGCGCGGCAGCATGGGGGCATCACGCCCGCCGACCTGGAAGGGCACGACCTGGAGGGCGTGCAGCGGCTGCTGATCCATACCTGGGTCAGCGAGCTGCCGGACGGCCAGTGGCCGGACGACTTCCCCTACCCTACGGTCGAGCTGGCCGACTGGCTGGCGGCGCGGGGCGGAGTGCTGCTCGGTCTCGACAGCCCGTCGATGGACCCGTTCGACAGTCGGACGCTGCCATGCCATCACCGGCTGATCGAGCACGATATCGTGAACCTCGAAAACCTGTGTCTGGCCGGGGTGCCGGATGGGCGCTATGAGCTGATCGCGCTGCCGCTGAAGCTGGTGGGGGTGTGCGGAAGCCCTGTGCGCGCCGTTTTACGTCCTCAAACTTGACCGTCGAAAAGTTTCGATTTTTGAATGGTAGAGGCGCGGCGAACAAGGTATGATGGTGATGGTTAGCGCTCACCAGGAGCGGCGGGATTATGCCATCTGTATTAGTCGTTGACGACGAACCGGGGCTGCTGAGGTTGTTTTCAGAGCTGGTTGCTCGCCTGGGCGTGACGACCTTGCAGGCCTCCGGTGGTATCCGGGCGATCGAGCTGCTCCGCAAAGAAACGCCCGATTTGATGATCCTCGATCTCGCCATGCCCGAAGTGTCCGGGCAGGATGTGCTCGAATACGTGCGCACCCAGCCCCGCCTCGATCGCATGAAAATCATGATCCTGACCGCGCGCCCGTATATGGTTCCCGAGGTCGAAGCGCTCGGCATCGACCGGTGGGTGTCCAAGCCGGTCATGCCGATGGAATTCCTCGATCACGTGCGCGATCTGCTTACCGAACAGGGCGACGAGCAGGTCCAAACCAGCTAGCGCGCGTCGATCAGCACCGCGTCCGCCCACCAATAGGGGAACAATCGACGGGTTTCGACCGTGCCGAAGCCTGCTGCGTGCAGTCCATCGACCCACGTTTCGATCGGTCCCTCGTAGTTCGTGCGCGCCGCGCTGCGGTCGAAGTAGCCGAACATCACCGGCATCAAGAAGCCCTGGGCCACCAGCCCGCCGTCATTCGGATATTCCGCCAGCCCGTCCACGTAACGCGCCAGAACGGTCGCCACGCGATCCGGCGCGAACAACGCCTCGAACGCGGGCACGTCAAACTCCGCGATCAGCGTGCGGTCGCCGTGGGCGCGCATCCACGCGAAGATCGACGGGCGCTGTTCGGGCGCAACCGACTGCAAGCTCCACGTCGCTTCGATCACGTCCCAGTGCTCGCTGCCCGTCGTCCGCATGAACGACTGGACCGGAAACGCATAGGCCCGGTAGGACATCTGCCACGCATCGAGCGCGGCGGTAGTCTGCGCCAGCATCGCCTCCGACGGCTCGACCAGCGTCAGCCGCGCGACGTTCTTCGTGAGCGCGGGCAGCAGCGCCAGCCCATCCCCCACGCCGATATCGAGCAGGCTGAGCGTTTCATACTCCTGGTAGATCATGCGCAGCGCGTCGCTGACGGCAGCGTACAGGCCGATGTTGCCGCCGCCGCGAATGAACGCCGCGAACGCCTCGCCATCGACGTACACGCGGGCTTTACCCTGCGCGTTGACGCGTTCCAGATAGGTCACTGCCTCGCGGAACACGGGATTTTCCGGGTCCAGCGCGTTGGCAACGTGCGCCGACAGCAGCGCCTGTTCGATGTCTTCTTCGCCCCAGGCCAGCAGCGCGAGGTAAAAATGCCCCATCGCGGTATGGACTTCCGCCGCCTGCGCCCCGGCATAGCCCTGTTCGCGGTAAATTTGCCACAACCGTTCGACCGTCATACGTGCGCCTCCCTAAAAAGCATCTGCCCGTGCAGACATCGCACCGGGCAGCGCATAACAAGGAATAAGCTCACAACCGGGCGGGGCAGATCACGCTGCTTTGCGCGGCAGCGTGATCCAGAAGATCGCGCCGCCGCCGGGCAGCGACTCCACGTCAATCTTGCCGTTATGCTGCTCGATGATGCGCCGGGTGATCGCCAGCCCCAGCCCCGTGCTGCGCTCGCCCGCGGTGGGGCGGGCCGACAGCCGCGCGAAGTTCTGGAACAGCCGCTTGCGATCGTTCTCGGTGACGCCGGGGCCTTCGTCCTGCACGTTGATGCGCCACGCGTCCGGCAGTTCCTCGGCCCACACGTGCACTGTCGCGCCGGGCGGCGAGAACTTCACGGCATTCGAGAGCAGATTATCGATCACCTGCCGCAGCCGGAACGGATCGCCCTCGATGATCCCGGCTGGCATCCCGTCCAGCATCACGTGCGATCCCTTGGTGCTCGCCATCCGGTCGTGATCGGCCACGGCTTCCATCAGGAAGTCCGCGATGTCGATCGAGCCTTTCAGCAGCTCCATCTCGCCCGCTTCGATCTGCGTGATGTCCAGCAGCTCGTCGATCATGTTGAGCATGTTCAACACCTGCGCCTCGGCGTCCTGCAAGATGGTATCGCGCTCGGTGAGGGACAGATTGTCGTGGAAATCCATCAGGAAGTTCAGCGCCATCTGGATCACGCCCAGCGGGCTGCGCAGGTCGTGCGCGGCGATGCCCAGGAACGTGTTCTTCAGTTCGTTGAGGCGCGTCAGTTCTTCGTTCTGGCGCTCGATAGCCTTGTTTTTGGCCGCCAGATCAGACACCAGCTCGCCTTTTTCCACGATGATCGACAACTGCGCGGCGATGCGCTGGAACACGTCGATGTGAATCTGGGCGTAGGTGTGCGGCTGGAGGCTGGAAAAGAACAGGAAGCCTACCGGCACGCCGTTCGCCACCAGCGGGCACGTCAGCGACGACTGGATCCCCTCGGCCACGATCAGTCGCGTCGATTCGGAATGGGGATGCTCGTCCAGGTAGGAGCACAGATCGTTGAGGATGCGCGGCTGGCCCGAATCGAGCAGTGCCGCCAGGGTGCTGCCCGCCAGCGGCGCCGAAAATCCGCGCCGGAGCTGGATCGGGTGGTAGGTGCTCTTGGCCCACCGCGCCGTGACGATCTGGTCATCCCTGTCGATCATGGCAAAGCCGATGCGATCGTAAGGAATCAGCTCGCGGAAGTCGTCGTAAATGTTGTCGAGCACCTCGTCCAACAGCAGCCCGGCATTGATGCGCGCGGTGATCCGGTCGATGAGGCGAAGCTCCTGGTCCCGGCTTTCGAGGGTGTGTCCCAGGTCTTGCAGGGCCAATCCCAGTTGATCGAGGGAATCATCGGATGGGGTCACTGACAGGTCAACGCCATAGTTGCCCTGCTTCAAACGATGTGCGGTTTCAATCAACAGCGCAATGCGCTCGTCGCCGTTGTTTGCATGACCGTTGCTCATGCGTATCTCCCTGCTGCCCTTTGAGCAGGTCCCGCCGGTATCCGCTCGTTGGCGTGCTGACTGATTTTAAGACTCGTACTGTGAGTTCATTATATTGACTCATACCACAGATGCAATTATTCCAGCCGAAATTGAACGAACGCGATCCGCGCAGACACTTGACACGCCACCGGCGGCTGCCTATACTATACATGAATGAATGCTCATGTATTGGAGTAATCATGTCATCCGTCAACGCCCCGTCCCTGTGCGACAACGAAGTGTCCGCCGAGCAAATCGCGGCGCTCGACGCGCACCTGCTCGACCTCGACACGGCCAACCGGCTCGCGGAGATCTTCAAGGCGCTCAGCGACCCGACGCGGCTGCGCATCATCGGGCTGCTGATGGAGCACGAAGTCTGCGTGCATACGCTGGAAGCCGCGCTGAGCATGAGCCAGTCGGCCATTTCGCACCAGCTACGCGTGCTGCGCCAGATGAACCTCGTGCGCTTTCGTAAAGAGGGGCGCCACGTCTACTACGCGCTCGACGACGAGCACGTGGAGCTGCTGTTCGCGCAAGGCCTGCTGCACGTCGAGCATGGATAAAGCACACACCGCCGTTCTACGGCGTTCTTTTTTGCCCGAATACATGAATGAGTGCTCATGTATTTGGCGTAAGGCAACCACTCAAACGCCAGGAGAAGCGTTATCATGACCGGATCTGAGTCATCCACCCCCAAAACCTACCGCGTCGAAGGCATGGACTGCGCGCACTGCGCGGTCGAGGTCGAAACCGGCGTCGGCAAGCTCAACGGCGTGCACAAGGTCGAGGTGAACTTCGCCACCGGCCTGATGCGGCTCGACGGTGAGGTGCCGTTCGACGTGCTGCAAACGCGCGTGCAGGCATTGGGCAAATCGCTCATACCGCCGGACGATCAGGCGGCCCCCGCCCCCCAGCCGGAGGTCCGGCGCGGCGGGGTGCTCGGCTTCTGGGACTACCTGCTGGCCCGGCGTGAAACGCAGCTTGCCGTCGGCGGCGGGGCGCTGGTGCTGTTTGCGTTCGTGCTGTCGCTGGTCGGCCTGCCGGACACGCCTACGCGCGTCCTGTACGTGATCGGCATGTTGATCACCATGCAGCCGATTCTCAGGAGTGGAATCAACACGCTGCGCATCAACCACGAGTTCGGCATCAATCTGCTGATGAGCATCGCCGCCGTAGGCGCGATCCTGATCGGGGAGTACCTCGAAGGCGCGACCGTGATTTTCCTGTTCGCCGTCGGGGAGGCGCTGGAAGGCTATACCGCCGACCGCGCCCGCGACAGCATCCGGGGCCTGATGGCGCTCAAACCGACGCAGGCGGTCCGGCTGCGCGGCGAGCGCGAGGAAACGGTGCCGGTCGCGCAGTTGGCCGTGGGTGACGTGCTGCTGGTCAAGCCCGGCGAGAACATCCCGATGGACGGGGCGGTCATCGACGGCGCGAGCGGCGTGAATCAGGCCCCGATCACGGGCGAAAGCGTGCCCGTGGCGAAGGTCGCCGGGGATGAAGTGTTCGCGGGCACGATCAACGGCGAGGGCGCGCTGACGATGCGCGTCACGCGGCTGGCCGCCGACAACACCCTGAGCCGCATCATTCGAATGGTGGAAGAAGCGCAGAGCGTGCGCGCGCCCAGCCAGCGGTTCATCGACCGCTTCGCGCACTATTACACGCCCGCCGTGGTGGTGATGGCGCTGGGCGTTGCCGCGATCCCGCCGCTGCTGTTCGGCGCGCCGTTCCTCGATACGCCCGATACGCACGGCTGGCTCTACCGTGCCCTGTCGATGCTGGTCATCGCCTGCCCGTGCGCGCTGGTCATCAGCACGCCCGTCACCGTGATCAGCGCCATTACCCGCGCGGCGCGGCGCGGCGTGCTGATCAAGGGCGGCGCGTTTTTGGAG
>NZ_DAISHJ010000100.1:0-19346 GCF_036822615.1 Aggregatilinea sp.
CCATCCCCTGGCCCCTTCCCCCACGCAAGCGGAGGGAAGGGGAAAAATCAAGAGCCGGGCGGGTTTTAAACCCGCCCCTACAAAACCTGTTGGGCGCGGCTTGTCTCCCCTCTCCAGCCCAGACTGGAGAGGGGCCGGGGGTGAGGTCGCGTTTGCTCTTGCCGTTGCATCTACTTTGACTGACCACTGATCATTGAAAACTGAGAACTGCTCTATATGCGCAACATCGTCCTGACGGGGTTCATGGGCACGGGCAAAACGACGGTCGGGCAGATCGTCGCGGAACGTGCCGGGCTGGCGTTCGTGGATACGGACGCGGTGATCGTGGCCCGCGCGGAGCAGTCCATCGCGGAGATTTTCGCGGCGCAGGGCGAACCGGCCTTCCGCGCGCTGGAAGCGGAGGTCTGCGCCGATCTCGCGGCGGGCGGCGGGCAGGTGATCGCCACGGGCGGCGGCGCGCTGCTCGATCCGCGCACGGTCGAGGTGTTCGCGGACGGGAATCTGTTCGTGTGCCTGATGTGCGACCTGGACGAGATCGCACGGCGCATCGGTGACGATCCGCTGCGGCCCCTGGCCCGCGACGGCGTCGAGCGGCTGGCCCGGCTGCTGGACTCACGCCGCCCCATTTACGCCCGTGTACCGCACCAGATCGACACGTCATCCCTTACCCCGCAGCAGGCGGCAGAGGAGATCATACGGTTATGGCAGCACACCTGAGTATCGAGGGACTGGAACACACCTATCCGGTCATGATCGCGCCGGAAGCGCTCATCGCGGGGCTGCCGGAGTTCGTCGCCAAGGGGAAGTTTTCGCGCGCGATCGTGATCACCAACGAGACGATCGCGCCGCTCTACGGGCAGGCGCTGGCCGAACGCCTGCCGGACGGCGGCCTTATCACCGTGCCGGATGGCGAACAGTACAAAACGCTCGACACGATGCACACGCTCTACGACGGGCTGCTGGCCAACGGCGCGGATCGCGGCAGCGTGGTGATCGCGCTGGGCGGCGGCGTGGTGGGCGATATGGCGGGTTTCGCGGCGGCATCGTTCATGCGCGGGATCGCGCTCATCCAGGCGCCTACATCGCTGCTGGCGATGGTCGATTCCAGCCTGGGCGGGAAAGTCGGCGTGGATCTGCCGCAGGGCAAAAATCTCGTCGGCGCGTTCAAAGATCCGCTGGCTGTGTTCGCGGATACGTCCACGCTGGCAACGCTGCCAGAGGTCGAGTTCCGCTGTGGGCTGGCGGAGGCGGTGAAATCGGCGCTGATCGGCGACCCGGAACTGCTGGAACACATCGAGGCGAACGGCCCGCAGCCGGTGGAGTGGATCATCGAGCGTGCGGCGTCGGTGAAAATCGACCTCGTGCAGCGCGACCGGCTGGAAGGCGGGCCGCGCGCGTTCCTCAACCTGGGGCATACCTTTGGGCACGCGGTCGAACAGGCCAGCCATTACGCGTGGCGGCACGGTGAGGCGGTCGCGCTGGGCACTGTCGCGGCGGCGCGCCTGTCGGAAACACTGGACCTCTGCGGGCCGGGGCTGGCCGAGCGCGTGGAAAATGTCTTTCGCATGGTGGGCCTGCCGGTGCGCTACAGCGGCCTGACGCCGGAACAGATCTGGGGCGCAATGAGCCACGACAAGAAATGGCACGGCGGCGCGGCGACGTTCGTTCTGCTGGAAGATGTCGGCTCTCCGATCGTCAAGCGCGGTGTGGCCGAAGCGGACGTGATCGACGTGCTGGCCGGGCTGCGGGAGGACGCATGAACATTTTAGTGATGCACGGCCCCAACCTGAACCTGCTCGGCACACGGGAGCCGGGCGTGTATGGCGCGGTGACGATGGACGAGATCAATGCCGCGCTGGAAGCCTATACCGCCGAACACGGCGCGAAAGTGCGCTGTTTTCAGAGCAACCACGAGGGCGGCCTGATCGATGCGCTGCACGAGGCGCGCGGCTGGGCGCAGGGGATCATCATCAATCCTGGCGGCTATACGCATACCAGCGTCGCGCTGCGGGACGCGATCAGCGCCGTGGCGCTGCCCGCGATCGAGGTGCACCTGTCGAACGTTCACGCGCGGGAGCCGTTCCGCCACACATCGCTGATCGCGCCAGTGTGCGTCGGGCAGATCTGCGGCCTGGGCTGGATCGGCTACCGGCTGGCGCTCGAAGCGCTGCTGGCCCGCGAGGAGGGGTAGCGGGTCGATTCGCGCAGCGGGATTTTTGGGGGCGTATACATACGGTCTAACGAAATAACCGTATCACCGCGACCTCACCCCCGGCCCCTCTCCAATCCAGGTTGGAGAGGGGAGACAAGCCGCATTCAACATGTTTTGTAGGGGCGGGTTAGAAACCCGCCCTGGTTTTGTCCGGACATAAAAATTAAAGAGCATCAATACGCCCCTACGCGATCCCCCTCTGATCCCCTCGGGTACGGTTCGCGCACACAACGGGCGGAGCAAGCCCCGCACCTACGGATCTCCCCGTAAATTCCACCTATGACCTTGCTAACAGCTATGCGCTAATTGCTAACGGCTGCATTTAAAAAAGCTCTCCCGCCGATCAAGGCTGACCGGCGGGAGCTGTGGATCGGGTTCAACAGCGTGCGGGTATCATCACGAGTGGATGCTAGGGCGCGACCAACACCGCATTCGGCACAGGCTCACCGGTGACCTTCTCGTAGCTGAGCTGCAAGAGCGACACCGTGTAGAGGAAGTTGTGAATGGTCGATGCGTCGTCGCGCGCGAACTTCAGGTTGTACACGGCACCCTTCAGATCCACACTGGCATCCTCGGGCAGCGTGAAGTACGGATGGTGATCCAGTACTTCGACGCCCGCATCCTGAACCGCCATCGTGAGCGCTTCCAGCAGGCCCGCAATCTCGTCCTGGTTGGTTTCCACCGTACCGTCGCCGTCGTAGTCGTCTTCCGCGTCAAACGCGAAGGTCTCGACGCCTTCGTGGCAGGTCTGGCAGACCGCGACATTTTCCGTACCATCCGCAGCCGTCATCGAGAAGGTGTGGCCGCCGACCATATGCTCTTCGGTCACGCCCTCCGCATTGGCGGGCTGCTCGTCCAGCACGGCGCTCATATGGCAGCCGATGCAGGTATCAGGCACGACGTCGCCGTGCAGGCTGGAAGGCAGCGTTTCGCCCCAGTCATAGCCGCCGGTGCCGTTCATCAGCTCGGCAGCGGTCGAGTAGTGCGGCACGCTGAAGTTCTCGCCCTCGACCGAGGTTTCCGGTACGGTACGGGCGTTGTGGCAGGTCATACAGGTCGCAGCAGGCCCCGCGTCGGTGACGTCCGTGCCGTTGGGCAGGACAACCGAGTCGAAGACGCGCAGCTGGTTCGGATTTTCCGCGTCGTGCGGATCGTGGCAGACCGAGCAGGTGATCACCTGATAGTCCGTGCGGGCTTCCGCCTGCTCCACGCCGTTCACGTAGTCGATGTAGCCGACGCCGCTGTGGCAGCGGACGCACGCCGCGTGATCCTCACCGATCGGATACCAGAACGCCTGGGCGTTCATGTCCGAGTGGCCGCTCTGTTCCCACTGCACGACCGTGTTGTGTTCCGTGCTGGACGCGTGGCACTGGGCGCACGTTCCGGCGGACATCCCCAACGAGATCATCGGGTCGTCCTGCGGGGCGGCCAGATTCACGTGGAAGTTTCCGGGGCCGTGGCAGGCTTCGCACTGGACGTTCGCCATATCCGCGACTTCGGGGAATTCCTCGATCATCGATTCCCAGTTGCCCGCTTCGAGCGTTTCGGGCACAGACCATCCGGCCTCGCGTGCGACGTCGTCAAAGCCGCCATTGTCGGCTTCGGGACTCGTGTTGTAGCCGGTGGTGAAGTGCGACATCATTTCGTCGGTGAGCATCGGAGCGAGTTCGCCGTTGATCGCGCGGGTGAAGATCGACGCGTGGCCGGTTTCACGCCAGGACGCAGCCTGATCTTCGTGGCAGAACGCGCACTGGTCGAAGTCCGGCTCCAGACCCTCGGACCCGCCGTTGCCCACGTAAGTGGTCGCGTGCACGGTCCAGGTGGTCGTGGCGGTGTTGCCGCTCTCGTCCGTGGCGTTCAGCGTCAGGACGTAGTCGCCTTCGACGTCGGCCAGGAAGATCGCCACGTTGCCCGTGACAAGCTCCGCCGCCGAGCCATCCGGCGCTTCCAGACTCCACTCCCAGGTGAATCCTTCAACCGGCGACTCCGGCTGTTGGAAGTCATCGATGCTCTGGACGTTCATCAGCGGGTAGATGCCGAACGGGAAGATGAGCGCCTGAGCGGGCTCCGCCGCCGCGTCTTCACCCGCAGGTACGGCATAGGCCATCGCAGCGACGTAGTTGCCCACGCCCACGACGTTCGCCGCCGAGGTGGTGATAGGCGGCTCGTCGCCCTGCCCACTGGCACTGATCGCGCCAAACGCCATCAGCAGCAGGGCCACACCTAAAACTAGAAGCATCTTATACAAGTGTCGTGACATCTTTTGCTCCTCTCACATATCGCGCGCAGCCGCACGCTTGTCGAACCGGATGATGTACGCCAATCCACAAAAAATAAAAGAGACTGCGCGCTCGATGCGGCAATCTCTCTTATCACAAAACAGACTCCACCCCCAGGCCATGCGACGGCGGGCCGCGGCGGTGGACGAGAATCACGCTGACTTCCTGAACAAACCCGGTCCGGTTTTCGAGCAGCACGTCCAGCACTGCGCCGGTTGTGGCGACGGCCACCCGTGCTGAGTCAGCGGCGGGTGAAACGGGTGGTGCGGTGCGCGCGGACAGCATTTCGCAGCCCGGCGCGGTGGGAACGGAGTGGGTCAGCTTGACCGGAGCCGCCTGGGCTTCCAGATCCGCCAGCCCCTGTTCGATGCCGTCCAGCAGGCTGAGGTCGTGCAGCAAAACCTGACGGTCAGCACCGGTCCGTGTTGTGTCGTACACTTGAAGGTAGCGATCCATCAGGGCGGCGGCCTGATCGTCGTTGGCCTGCGCTTCGGGCAGCTTCAGCAGCCGATGGCCGAGCGCAACCAGGCGCGCGTCGAGCTGCTCTTGCAGCGGGTCCGGCGCGGTTTCCGCCAGGACCGCTTCGCGCTCGTTTACGTCGCGCGCGACGACCAGCGTATTCCGGGCCGCGGCGGCGGTGTCGCTGTGGCAGGTCAGGCACGGCTCCAGATCCGCCAGCGCGTCTTGAATGCGCAGGCGCTGGTCCAACGTGCCGGATGCCGCGTTCCCGTGAGGCACGAGAAGCGACAGCCCTGCTGCCAGAAGCAGCAGAAGGCCCGCTGTGATCGCTATGCCATAACCGTGCTTGAACATATCCGTCAGACTGCCGTCTCTTGAACGTTTCCGTTAATGACGCGGCTCCAGCAGATCGTCACGCCAGAGCCAATTTACAGGATACAGATCACCCGGCAGGCTAGGCCAGTGACGTTGATCACTGTCCATCCCTGTACAACTACCATATCATATCAACGCCTATTGGTACAAATAATATTGAATTTGCTCAAAAACGCGAATCTCATTATTGTTGAGCGCGAGCACATGACCTACCTGCAGAAAGGGCAGCCTGCTATGCAACGGTTACGGTTCATGATGGTGCTGTTCAGTATCCTACTGCTGGCTCTCAGCGCCGGACTGATTTTTGCCCAGACCGACGAGCCGTCCGAGGAACCGGAGGCCGGACCGACGGAGACGCCTGTTGACGCGCCGACTGAGTCTGCCGCCGTGTCTACCGCCGAGGCGGAACAACCCACAGCAGAGCCAACAGAGGAAGCGCCTCTGGAATATATCGGCTCGCGGCGCTGCTTTAGCTGCCACCGGGGCGTCGGCCAGCCGCATTTCTCGTCGCAGCACGCGCTGACGTTCCAGGAAGCCGACGAGGATGTCATCGTCGCGGACTTTTCCCAGGGCGAAGACGTGCGCACGGTGCAGCTTCCCGGCGAGGATACGCCGCGCGCGTTCACGGCGGACGATGTGTCATTCGTGGTGGGCACGGGAACCTACGCGCAGCAGTTCGTCGTGGCTGAAGAAGGCGACGAGACGACCCGGTATTGGGTGCTGCCTGCCCTGTGGAACGCAGGGACTCAAAGCTGGCAGGCATGGGGCCCGGATGGCGCCGAGTGGCCCGGCAACGCGTTCGACTGGACGCAAAACTGCGCCGGATGCCATACCACGGGCCTGAATTCTGAAACGAGCGAATGGATTGACGTCGGCGTGCAATGCGAGGCCTGTCACGGGCCGGGCAGCGCGCACTTCGCCGCCGTGCAGGAATTCGGCAGCACCGACGATCCTGAAGAAGTTGCGCAGATCCGGGACGCGATCGTGCTCAGCCCCGATCCGCAGATTTGCGGCCAGTGCCACAGCCAGGGCGTGAGCGGCGACGGTCACCCGTACCCGACCCAGTATCTGCCCGGCGACGATCTGCTTGCCAACGGCGTCTTCGAGCTGGTTTCGCCCGACGACGACGCGTACTGGTGGACGACCGGACACGCCAGCCAGAAGTACATGCAGTTCAACGAGTGGCTCAATTCCGGCCATCCGCATGCGCTGCAGGTGATGCGCGCCAACAACCGGGCGGTTGATGCCTGTCTGGCGTGCCACAGCGCGAATGCCGGATTCGTGCAGACGCTCAATGCGGCGGTCGAAAGCGGCAACCTGTCCACCGCGCCGGACCCGGCCCTGATCGATACGGCCCAGTTCGGCGTGACGTGCACGAGCTGTCACGTCATCCACCCGGCGACCACCGGCGAAGAGGGCGAGGACGCCGAACCGGATGCCGCCGCGATGGCCGCTGCCGTCTATGACCAGTGCACGGCCTGCCACAGCAACACGACCCTAACGGGCGGCATTCACCACCCGACGAAGGAAATGTTCGAGGGCGCGCAGATCGTGGATGAAGTCGATGGCATGGCGTCGTCGCACTTCACGCAGGCGGAAGGTCCCAAGTGCGCGACGTGCCACATGCCGCGCGTGCCGGTCGAAGACATGGGCACCCGCGCCAGCCACAGCATGAACATCGTTGCGCCGGGTGACGCGCTCGACGTCGAGGCCTTGCAGGACACCTGCTCGGCGTGCCACAGCGAGCAGGCCGATCCCGCCGCGCTGCAGGAGCTGATCGACACGATCCAGCGCAGCACGCAGGGCCGGATCAATGCGGCGCGTGATGCCGTAACCGACAGCACGCCGGACTGGGTCGTGCAGGCGCTCGATTTCGTGGACGGCGACGGCAGCCAGGGCATTCACAATTACGAGTATTCCGACCGCCTGCTCGACGCGGTGGAACAGGAACTGGGGCTGGCCGTGGTGCCCACGCTCGAAGTCACGGCGCCGCCGGAAGAACCGGCCCAACCAACACCCACGCTCGCAGTGGTCGAACCGGACAGTGAAGCCGGTGAAACGCCCGAAGCCTCGAGCGGCAACTAGGAAGCGGAGAAATCAGGATGACTGACCGTCTCGATATCGACTCAGGCATGGCCCCACACACGCCCCGTCCGGTGTGGCGGCTCATGCTGCTTTGCGGGGTCATGGCCCTGGCGCTGGCGGCGATCGCCATGTTCGCACAGCCCACTCCTGCCCTGGCGCAGGGGGATGGCGGCGATGCCACGCCTACGGAAGAAGCGCCCCAGCCCGCACAGGACGAGGCGCAGGACAGCAACAGCTACTGTATCGTGTGTCACGGCACGCCGGGCCGCACCGTCCAACTGCCGGACGGCAGCGTGCTCGATCTCTACGTCGATCCGAACCTGCTTGCGCACTCCGTGCACGGCAGCGACGAAGGCGCGCCGAACCTGGGGTGCACCGACTGCCACGGCGAAGACGCATTTCCGCACAATGATGCGCTGCCTGAAAGCAAACGCGTGCTGACCATCCGCGCCGCCGAGTCGTGCTCGAACTGCCATAACGAGCTTCTGGCCGACAGCGCCCACCTCGAAGCATTGGCGGCGGGGAACCTTCAGGCGGCGACGTGCGTGGACTGCCACGGCTCGCACGAGATTCAGCGCACCGAGGACCAACCGCAGCTCGTCGCGCAGGTGTGCGGCGACTGCCACACGCAGACCTTCCAGGAATGGGGGAACAGCCCGCACGTCGATATGGGGTCGCTGGGCTGCGCGGTGTGCCACCTGCCGCACGGCCAGCAGCTTCGCCACGAAAACACGGTCGAGCTGTGCACCGGCTGCCATCGCGTGCCGGGTGACATCTACGTTCACTCGACGCACCTGGACAGTAACGTGGTCGAAGTGACCTGCACCGACTGTCATATGGGTGTCGATCCGAACCTCACGCTGGCCTCGCTGCAAAACAACGGCGAAAGCGCCGATGCGACCCAGACGGATCTGCTGCGCGACCCGAACGAGGAGCCGACCGATCACCAGATGCACACGCAGATCCGGTCGTGCAACACCTGTCACCAGCAAATGCAAGAAACGGGGATCTGGGCCCAGATCCGCAACGTGGACGAGAATCTGGTGATCGAGCGGGACGCGCTTGAGCAGCAGGTGTCCGACCTCAACGAGCAGCTTCAAGAATCCAACCAGGGCCAGGAAGAAAACGACACGAACTATCTCCAGTTGATCCTGGGTGTGATCGTGGGCGTGATCGTTGCCGGATTTGTCGCGTTTATGCTGCTGCCGCGCGCGCGGTCCGAGGACGAATCCTCCGAGTAAGCGACGTAGAGTGGAAATGTAAAAACGGCGCGCACTTTACGGTGCACGCCGTTTTTGGTTCCGTGCCAGGACGCCGCTCGTTTTATGCGCCGGACCCCACATGCTGCTGTGCGGAGGTTTCGCTCAGGCCCAGCCGCACGGTGAACACGCTGCCCTGCCCGAACCGGCTGTCCACGCTGATCGTGCCGCCGTGCAGCTCGATGATCTCCTTCGAGATGGTCAGGCCCAGGCCGGTCCCCTTGCTTGCGCCGTGCATGCCCCGAAAAAACGGCTCGAACACCTGTGACAACTGATCGGACGGAATGCCGATGCCGGTATCGCGCACGCAGATCACCGCCTGCGGCCCGTTTTCCGAAATTTCGCGGTCGAGGCTGACTTCGATGTGGCCCGATTCGGGCGTGTAGTTGATCGAATTGGTGATCAGGTTCGTCAACACCTGGGCGATGCGGTTGGCGTCGGCGTAGACGCACAGCGGCGTATGCGGCAGTTGCACCACCATGTCGATGTGTTTGGCGTCGGCGTGCGGCTCCTGCACCGTGATGATGCGCTCCAGCAGCGGCTGAAGCTCGACGTTTTCGCGCTTGAGCATAATCGTGCCGCGCTCGAAACGGGACATGTCGAGCAGGTCATCGACCAGGCTTTCCATGCGCCGCGTGACGTAATCGAGAATCGACAGGTGCTCGGCCAGCCGGGACGGATCTTTGCCCAGCAGGTACAGGCGCATCTTGATATTGGTGATCGGCGTGCGAAGCTCGTGGGACGCGTTGGCGATGAACCGGTCCTTTTGCTCGCGCAGGGCTTTTTCCTGGCTGACGTCGCGGATCAGCTCGACCTGCCCAATCTGCTGGCCATCCGGCCCGATCACGGCGTTGATGGTCAGGGCGGCGTCGAAGGTGCTGCCGTCCGCGCGCTGGAGGGTCAGTTCTTCGCACCACGTCAAATCCTGCCGCAGCGCATCGGCGACCTCGGCACGCCACGCGTTCGGCTCGTTGATGGAGGCAAGGGCGCGTTCGTAGGCTCCAATGGATGCCGCGCGCGTGTCTTCCTTCTGGCTGTCGTACCCCAGCAGCGCAACGAACGCCCGGTTGATGTAGAGCACCCGGCGGTCGTTGTCCAGGTAGATCACGCCTTCGCCCATCGCGTCGAGGATCGTTTCAAGCTGCGCGCGCTCGCGGGCCAGCTCCAGCGTGCGCTGCGCGACCCGTTCCTCAAGCTCGGCGGCGTGGCGGCGCACGTCGTCGTAAAGCTGTGCGTTCCAGATCGCTACGGCGGCCTGATCGGCAAAAGTTTGCAGCAGCCGGGCGTGTTCGTGCGTGAACGCCGCCGGTCTGGCGCTGTCCAGGTTGAGGAAGCCGAACACGCGCCCGTGCCGCCGGATCGGGACTTTGATGTGCGACTGTATCCATCTGGTCTGGGGGCGCGGTATCCAACTGTCCGAGGTGGGGGCGTCGTCGATGATGAACGGCTCGCCGCTTTCGAGCACCTGTTTGAGGCTGGGAGATTGGTCGAGCCGCAGCACGTCGTTGCTCAGCCAATCGCCCAGGTTTGCTTCGTCGTAGTGGCCCTGCCAGCGCGCCACGCGCGCCCGGTCGCCTTCCATCAGCATGATGTTGGTCGAATCGCTCGGCACGACCCGCGCGACGCTCGTGAGCAGCCGGTCGAGCACTTCATCGACTTCCAGCGTCATGGTCAGCGCTTCAGCGGCATCGCGCAGAGCGTCGGTCAGGGCGCGCTGTTCGTGCTCGGCCTGTTCGGCCTGCTTGCGCTCGGTGATATCTTCCGCCATAGCGAGGATCATCTGGCGGTCGATGCCGGGGCTTTTGACCGGATAGGCCGTGACGCGCACCCACACCGGATTCCCATTTTTATGCAGGTAGCGCTTCTCGATCTGGTACTGATCGCGGTGGCCCAGCACCAGCTCGCGGAAGTAGCGCTCGTTTAGCGGCAGGTCGGCGTCGTGCGTGATGGCATCGAAGGTGAGGGTCGATAGCTCCTCGGCAGAGTAGCCCAGCATCCGCTGTAAGGCAGCGTTGGATGCGACCAACCGCCCGCCCAGATCGGTCAGCATCATGCCGACCGGAGCCTGCGCGAAGACGGCGCGAAAACGCGCTTCGCTGCGCTGGAGGGTCATTTCGACTTCCGTGCGCTCGGTGATGTCGATCCCCGTGCCCATCAGGTAGTTGACCGTGCCGTCAGGCCCCAGCAAGGCCGTGTTCGACCACGCGATCAACCGCCGCTCGCCGCTTTTGCAGATCACGTAGCTCTGGTGCGTATTGGGGAACTGCCCGGCAGCCAGCTCGCTGAATCTCGCGCGGATGTCGGGCGTTTCGTCCGGGATGATGAACATGTCCCAGAAGTAATGCCCGCTGACCTCATTGCCACGATAGCCCGTGAGCGTTTCCCAGGCGCGGTTGCAGCGCACGATGCGTCCCTGGGGGTCCATCACCACGACCAGCGCGGCGACCGTATCCAGCACCGCCGACGAAAAGTCGCGCTCCTCGCGCAGAATCTCGCCCGCCTGTTTGTTCGCCGTTACGTCGCGCAGGGAGGCGAGGAACGCTATCTCGCCTTCCCATACCACCGTGCCCACGCGCATTTCAATGATCAGCGGCGTGCCGCCGAGTTTGGTCAGGTTTAACTCGCTCGTTTCACCAATGTTGAGCGGGTATTCGAACGGGGTTCCGCGCATTTCTTCGTTTTCGCAGCCGAACAGCATTTCGGCGGCGGGATTGACGAAGCGCACCTTGCCGCGCGTATCGACCACCACGATTCCATCGATGCTGTTGTCGATGATGTTGCGCAGGTTGATGGTCGAGATCTGAAGCTCGTGCCGCTGCTTTGACAGCGCGTCCTGGCACGCGACCTGATCGATGGCCTGCTGCGCGGCGCTAACCAGCAGATCGGGCGTCAGCCAGATGCGCGGCAGGCAGATTTGCGCCCCCGCATCGAGGGCCTGCTGGCGAGCTACGGGGTCGTGGGTATCGGTAACGACCAGGATGGCGCTTCGCAGCGCGTGCACGCGGATTTCCGCCAGCGCGGTAAGATCCGCCCATTCCATCCCCGGCGCATACAAAAAGATGGCTTCGTCGCCGCCCAGGGTCGCTGCCGTCAATTCATCCGCGAGGTGATCGTGCCGCAATGCACGTAGGGAGATGGCGCCGCTTTGTTCCGCAGCATACAGAATATTTTGGAGATCTTCGGGCACCGGCTGCACGACGAAGACGGTGATCTGGGCCGGATTCGACATCAGTGTACGTCCCGTTGCTACCGCAACCTTCAAAACCTATCTATGCGCTGACTCATATCGTATACGAGTTATACTGTGAGTTCATGATTCAGGATAGGCGAATTTGTGCCTAACAGAGTAAATTTCAAATCTGTCTCAGTATATCAATTGTTCAGGACTCGATGTACTAGCAAAAGACACAGAAGAATAGAGATGATTCGCACTCTGGGGCCGCTCGCGCGCCAGTTTAGGCGATCGGGTACCGGATCGAGTATAGTTCGAAACCTGCAGAGGTCGGATAGGTAGCTTGGCGGAAGGCCGCAGGCCGCGCGCCCGCGATGGAGGATTGAGAATGGACCGGTCACAGTTTCGCGGGATCATTCCCGCGCTCGCTACGCCGATGCACGACGATGGCTCGCTCAACCTGCCGGGCGTCGCGCCCCTGATCGAGTTCGTGCTGTCGGAGGGCGTGCACGGCATCTTCACGCTGGGCAGCCAGGGCGAAGCGTTCGCGCTGTCGGCAGACGAGAAGCGGCAGGTGCTGGAAGCCGTCATCGCGGCGGTGGGCGGGCGCGTGCCGGTGATCGCCGGATCGGGCGCAATCACCACGCGGGACGCCATCGCGCTGTCGAAGCAGGCCGAGCAGGCGGGCGCGGATGCGCTGTCGATCGTCACGCCCTACTATATTTCGCCCTCGCAGGACGAGCTGTACGCGCATTACGCGGCGATTGCCGAGATCGTGACGATTCCGATCCTGGCCTATTCCAACCCGATGCGTACGGGCGGCGTCCGCATTGCTCCGGCGACGATGGCGCGGCTGGCGGCTGATTTCCCGCACATCATCGGCATCAAGGATTCCAGCGGCGACCTGTCTGAGCTGGGCGCGCTCGTGCGCGCGTGCCCGCCCGATTTTCTGGCGTTCGTGGGGCGCGAGCAGCTTCTGTACGGCGCGCTGTGTTACGGCGCGGCGGGCGCGGTCGCGCTGGCGGCGAACGTCGTGCCGGGGCTGGCGGTCGGCGTCTACGACGCGTTCCAGGCGGGCGATCATGCCCGCGCGCGGGCGTTTCAGGAGCGTTTTTCCGCGTGCCGCGAGGTGCTCGGATCGGTGGGGTCGTATCCCGTGCCGGTCAAGGAGGCATTGGGATTGATGGGGCTGCCCGTTGGTCCCGCACGCCGCCCGATTCTGCCCCTGAACGAGACCCAACGCGAGCGTCTGGCGGCGGCGCTCGAAGCCAACGGGGTCCGGCTGGCCCGCGCCGCGCGTCAGCCGTAAGGAGGGCGGGCGTCCTTGACAATGCGTACGCTGTGGTGGAAGATTGCGCCTGCGTCCGTAGTCCCGCATCGACTTTTTGCGGGAACGGCGCAGGTCCGAATCGGGAAGGTTGAAAGCTTTTAGTCCTATGGATGTTCCGCAAACCGTAACGCTACCCGCAACGTACAGCGAACCGCCGGTGCTGGTCATCAAGCCGTCGTCCGGCTGGAGCAGCCTGGCCCTGCACGAAGTGTGGGAATATCGTGAGCTGGCCTACTATATGCTCACGCGCGAGATCAGGGGCCGCTACCGCCAGATGGCACTTGGCCCGCTGTGGATCGTGCTGGGGCCGCTGCTCTCGATTGCGATGAACTCGATTATTTTCGGCACGCTGGCGAAGCTGCCGTCGGACGGTATTCCGTACCCGCTGTTCAACTTCGCCGGACTGCTGCCGTGGACCTTCTTCACCTCGGCGCTGATGGCGTCGGCCAACAGCCTGCTCAACTCGCGCGGGCTGATCTCGAAGGTCTATTTTCCACGGCTGATCATCCCGATCGTGGGCGTGCTGAGCAATCTGGTTGATTTCACGATCTCGTTCGTGATCTTCCTGGGCATGATGTTGGCCTATGGTTATGCGCCGGGCTGGGGCATCGTGCTGGTCCCGGTGATGCTGCTGGTTGCCGCCCTGACGGGCATGGCGGTCGGGCTGTGGGTGTCATCGTGGATCGTGCATTACCGCGATGTGAGCACGCTGTTGGGATACGTCACGCGCTTCTGGATGTACGCCACACCGATCGTGTACGCCGCGAGCGTCATTCCCGACCGTTGGATGCCGCTGTATAAGCTGAATCCCATGACCAACATCGTCGAGGGCTTTCGCTGGGCGCTGCTCGGCCAGGGCCGCGCGCCCGACGTGTATTTCCTGGTTTCCACCTTGCTCATGCTGCCCATCCTCGTTTCCGGCCTGTACTACTTCCGCCGGACCGAGCGCAACATCATTGACATTGCGTAGTCAGACAGATCACCATGACCTATAACGCGATCCAGATCGATAACATCGCCAAATCGTACCGCATCGGGATGGCCGACAAACACCCGGTTACCCGGGGCGAGGCCGTGCGCGAGACGCTGCTGTCGCCGTTCCATTACCTGCGCACCCGCCTGCGCGCGCCGGAAGAAGACGAGATCGTGTGGGCGCTGCGCGGCGTGTCGTTCGACGTGAAGCCGGGCGAAGTCGTGGGGTTGGTCGGCAAAAACGGCGCGGGCAAAAGCACACTGCTGAAGATCCTGTCGCGCATTACCGAGCCGACCTCCGGGCAGGCGATCATTCGCGGGCGGGTTGGCTCGATGCTCGAAGTGGGGACCGGCTTTCACCCCGAGCTGACCGGGCGCGAAAATATCTACCTCAACGGGACGTTCCTGGGGATGCACCGCGCCGAGATCGAGCGCAAGTTTGACGAGATCGTCGCGTTTTCCGGCGTGGAAAAGTTCCTCGATACGCCTGTCAAGCGCTATTCAAGCGGTATGTACGTGCGGCTGGCGTTCGCCGTGGCGGCGCACCTGGAGCCGGAGATCCTGCTGGTGGACGAGGTGCTGTCGGTGGGGGATGCGGAGTTCCAAAAGAAAAGCCTGGGCAAGATGTCCGACGTGGCGAAGGAAGGCCGCACGATTCTGTTCGTTAGCCATAACATGGCGGCGGTGCAGGGGTTGTGCCAGCGCACGATCTGGCTGCGTGATGGGCAGGTCGAGCAGGACGGGCCGACGGGCGAAGTCGTCTCCAACTACCTGAAGACGTCGATCTTCTCCAACGCAGAACGCGTATGGGCGGACCTGAACGACGCCCCCGGCAACGAAAAGGCGCGGCTGGTTGCGGTGCGCGTGCTGGATGGGAAGGGCGAGGCATCCGGCCAGGGGCGCATCGAGGAGCCGCTGACGATCGAGGTGGAATACGCCGTGCTGGAGCCGGACACGGTGCTGAACATCTCGGTTTCCGTCTACGACGAAAAGGGCATTTACGTCCTGGCGTCGCCGTCGAACACCGACGAAGTCTGGTTCCAGAAGCCGCATCCCGCCGGGCGCTACCTCAGCCGCGTGGTGATTCCGGCCAATACGCTCAACCTGGGCAGCTACAGCATCACCGCGCTGCTGGTCGAGGAAGGGCGCTACATTCTGGCGCAGGAAGACGGCGTCGTCTCGGTGGATATGGTCGAGCTGGGCACGTACCGCCGTGGTTATTTCGGCTATTGGGGCGGCATCGTGCGGCCCCTGCTCGACTGGCAAACCGAACAGATCAACACCGATCCCGCCGTCACTGCTCCGATCGAAGCGGCACAAGTGGATTAGATGTCTGCGCCGGTAGGAAGCATGGCATGAAGCCCAAGCTGCATCTCGTCGTGCGAGGCGCGACGCATTTTCTGAACTACGAGCGGCCCTACTTCGAGAAGTATTTCGACCTGGTTTCGCAGCCTGGCCCGGATACGGTCGTTTTTGCTTACGGCCCCGACGCGTTCGACATTCCGCCGACGCTGCCCGCCCGTTTGCGCGTCGCCTACGTGCTGCCGGGATACGGCCCCAGCCCGCTCTACGACGAGGACCGCCGCGCGCACCTGCTGGACACGATCGAGGCCAGCTACGATCTAGTGTTCACCAATCCCGGCCCTATTTACGAGGCGTTGAAGTCCAGCCCGAAAGTCGTGACGCACCTGTTTGCGATCAAGACCGGCATCGCGCGGCATTTTCGCCCGCGCACGCGGATCGATTCGCTGGTGCACATTTCCAACGAGCAGCCGCAGAAGGATTCCGCCCGTAACGCCGAAATCATGGCGCTGACCGGCTTGCGGCACGAGCTGTTCCCGCCGCGCACGGCCTACACACCGATGCAGCAGCGCATGTATCGCTTCAGAAAGTGGCTGCGCAAACACAATCTGCCCGCGCCCATGTTTTTGCACCCGGGATACGCGCGGCACGGGCGCGTGGTCCAGAAATATCTCGAATACGACGGCTTCGTGCACGTCGCGGGGGAAGTGCGGCCCTACAGCGACGGCAAATATACGGCGTCGTTTCTGGAAGCCGGGCTGACCGGATCGATCCTGTTCTGGCACGATACGCTGGGGCTGGGCAACGACCTGGAGACGGTGTTCGACCTGCCGCTGGATCCGCCTGCCGCCGCCGGGCGCATTCTGGAGATCCGCGACAGCCTGGACGTCGCTGCGCACAGCCGCCAGACCAGCGACGAGATCCGCACGAAGTTCGATCCCGACGCGATCACCCGCTTCCGCTGCGAACAGATCGAGGCGCGGCTCTGAGGCGGAATAGGCCGGCCCGGGGGTCGGGCGTTATAATGTCGCCATCATGGGCATAGGGAGACACGATGCCGGAGCCGTTGGTCATCTGGGGCGCAGGCGGGCACGCACTCGTCGTGGCGAACATCATTCGCCAGCGCGGTGAGTACACCATCGCCGGGTTTATCGACGACGTGACACCGGAACGCCGGGGCAGCGCCTTCGCGGGATCGGTCGTGCTCGGCGGGCGCGAGCAGCTCGACGGGCTGCATCAGCAGTGGATTCACACCCTGTTCCTGGCTTTTGGCGACTGCGCTGAGCGGCTGAAGCTGGCGGATCTCGTCCGCGCGCAGGGGTTCACGCTGGCGACGGTGGTGCATCCGGCGGCGGTGATCGCGCCGGACGTGACGGTCGGCTCCGGCACGGCGATCATGGCGGGCGTGGTGGTCAACCCCGCCGTGCGCATCGGGGAGAACGCAATTCTGAACACCCGCGCCAGTGTGGATCATGAATGTGTGATCGAGGACGGCGCGCACCTGTCGCCGGGTGTGTGCCTGGGCGGCAGGGTCAGCGTGGGGCGCGGAACGTGGATCGGCATCGGAGCCGTGGTGAAAGATAAGGTCCGCATCGGCAGCGGATCGATTATCGGTGCAGGCGCTGTGGTGCTGGGCGATATTCCGGACGGCGTGGTTGCCTACGGTGTGCCCGCCAAAATCATGAGAAGGACGACGGAATGACGCTGAAAACGAGCGTTGACGAACTTGCGATTTTTTCCGGCCAGCCCGCTTTTGACGAGACGCTGCACGTGGGCCGTCCCAATATCGGCAACCGCGAGCATTTGTTGGACCGGATCAACGATATTCTGGACAACCGCTGGCTGACGAACAACGGCCCCTACGTGCAGGAATTCCAACAGCGCGTGGCGGACTACCTGGGCGTGAAGCACTTCGTCGCCATCACCAACGGCACGATCGCGCTGGAAATTGCGATCCGCGCGCTGGGCATGACGGGCGAAGTGATCGTGCCCTCGCTGACGTTCGTCGCCACTGCGCACGCGCTGCAATGGCAGGAGATCACGCCCGTTTTCGCGGACGTGAACCCCGACACGTACAACCTCGATCCCGACGCGGTGGAGCGCATGATCACGCCGCGCACAACGGGCATCGTCGGCGTGCACCTGTGGGGCCGCGCGTGCGAGGTCGAGCGGCTGTCAGACATCGCGCAGCGGCACAACCTCAAGCTGATGTACGACGCCGCGCACGCTTTCGGCTGCTCGTATGACGGCGTGATGATCGGGAATTTCGGCGACGCGGAAGTGTTCAGCTTCCACGCGACGAAGTTCTTCAACACGTTCGAGGGCGGCGGCATCGCCACCAATAACGACGATCTGGCCGCGCGCCTGCGCCTGATGAAAAACTTCGGTTTCGCCGGGGTAGACACGGTGACGCACGTCGGCACGAACGGCAAAATGAGCGAGATTTCGGCGGCGATGGGCCTGACGCAGCTCGAAGACATCGACATGCTGATCGAAACCAACCGCCGCAACTATACGCAGTACCGCGCCGCGCTGAGCGATCTACCCGGCGTGAAGGTGATCGACTACGACGGCACGGAGCACCTCAATTACCAGTACATCGTACTGGAAGTGGACGAGGCCAAAGCGGGTCTCAGCCGCGACGAGCTTGTGACGCTGCTCAAGCCCGAAAAGGTGCTCGCCCGGCGCTACTTCTATCCCGGCTGTCACCAGATGGAGCCGTACCGCTCCTACTTCCCGCACGCGGGGCTGCTGCTGCCGCATACCGAGCGGCTGAGCACGCAGTTGATGTCGCTGCCCAACGGCACGGCGGTCGGGCCGGACGAGGTGGCGGGCGTGAGCGCGATCATCCGGCTGGCGCTGGAGCACGCAGACGAGGTCCGCGCGCAGCTGGCGCACCCGGTCCAGCCGCACGCCGTTTGAGCGCGCGCCGGGCGCGTAGAACCCCGGAAAGACTCTTGCACGCATGGCACATCACGAGGACGCACCGTGAAGATCGGCATTCTCTGCCCCATCGGCCCGCTGGATCGCTTCGGCTACCAGTACAATACGCTGTCGATCCTGCGCAGCCTGACGACCTTTGGGACGAAGGTGTACCTGTGCTCCTCGACGCGCAACCGCGCGCAGATCGATACGATTCTTGAGACGTTCCCGACCGTCGAATACATCGCCGGGCCGGAGACGTGGTTCGCGCAGGACGAGCACGGTGACGAGGTGCACGAGATCTTCCAGATCACGCGCAACGTCACGCGCATGATGGAACACGCCCGGCGCGACGGCATGGACGTGGGCGTCTCGATCCACATCAGCCAGTACGTGCAGGACCGCGCGATGGACCCGCTCCGCGCAGTAGCGCAGCGCATGCTGGACGACGGGCGGCCCTACGACTGGCTGTACAAAAAGTACCAGCTTTACGACCGCCTGTTTCACGCCGACGTGCGCGTGCCCTGGATCGTGAATCTGCGCATCGACAACCCGTACACGTTCTCGCCGGATTCGCTCACGCAGTGCGACACGGGCGAGACCGTCCGCATCGAGAGCGCCGACTTCCGCGCGCACGACGACGTCGCCATCGTGGACTGCCCGATGGAACGTACGCCGCAGGATCTGGTGGATTTCAAAGAGTTCACGCGCTTTTACGCGGAGCTTAACCCGAACGCCCCGACCGGCTTCGATTGGGACTACATCCGCGAATACTACGTGCGCAAGTTCAACGTCAAGCATATTTCGGATGAGCCGCTCGACCCGACCGGGCGCGCGATCGCGGCGGCCAGCCGCCCCGATTTCGTGTCGCACCTGCTGCTCGACCGTTACCAGCCGCCCGCACCTGCTCCGGCAGCGCCGCTCCCGCCGCCCGCGCATCCCGCGCTCACCGCGCCGCAAAAGGCCGAAAGGCAGCCGA